>NZ_JAAKGQ010000002.1:0-175539 GCF_011043515.1 Sphingobacterium sp. SGL-16
CCTTATTTAGGACGGTACTGAAATCACACACTATCTATTTATTAATAATTAAGTGACAGCTTATCACATTAGATAAGCTGTTTTTAAATTTAAAAAGCGGAATAAACTCATTTGTTTATTCCGCTTTAATTATATGTTATTTTGGTCTATACGGCCACTTTTCTTGCTTTTTCACGTTCCCAGATTCGATGACCTTTCATAATATGAATAAAATCATCTGTCAGATTTGCTTTTGATTCTAAAATTATTCCGTCGTCCAAATCTTTTATTAAAGTATCTTCAATTAGCTCTTCAGCCCCTTTAGCAAACGCTATAGCTTTACAGTGTCGATAGGCTTCATTGATAAACTGAAAATAATCAGGTTCAGCTGCTAATGTTTTTACAGAATCTCCTTCAGGTGTGTAAAATGCATCATAGCAAACGGAAGCCTCAGTCAAATAAGTAAATTGAATTTCTTCTTCGCCACCTTCTTTAAATTTTATTTTACCGACTTTAGTGCTTATTAAGATAGCTTCAGCACCTTCAGCTTCAAGTGCGGTTTTCATTTTATCGATACTTGCTTTACTTACGCCATTATCCACTAAGAATGCTACTTTACGCGTTTCGATAGAACCTTGACCTGGCTTTACATCCATAGTTAATGCCTTAGAAACGGTCACTTCGGGCTTTGACGGCTCAATTGGATACTCGGGATGATTGTGTCTAGCGAATTGAATTGTTAATTCGTCCAAATTTTTAGGTGGCTCCATTCCCAAATTATCACCTACGGATTTAGCCAATTTTTGATCAATTTGATTTAAGATAGCTAATTCTCTACGACGAACGTCAACGCTGTTGACTTTGGATAGTTCAAAACTGTAAGCAGAAATTATATGTTCCTGTTCTGCTGGAGATTGAGATTGGAAAAACAATCGAGCTTGGGTAAAATGATCTGCAAAAGAAGAGGAGCGACCCCTAATTTTTTTGGTATCTATTTTCTCAGCATGCGATTCAAATCCAGTTTCCCCTTTGAGCATGGCATGATAAGGACAACCTCCGCCCAAACTATTCGGAAAATAAGATACATTTCCTTTAAGAATATCTTGTCTTCCAAATCCATCTTTTTGATTGTTGTATTTTCCCTTTATGGGTCTATTAATCGGTAATTCGTGAAAATTTGGACCTCCTAATCTGTAATTTTGTGTATCAGCGTACGAAAAGACTCTTCCTTGTAATAATGGATCATTACTGAAATCAATTCCAGGTACCAAACGACCTGGATCAAAAGCTACCTGCTCAGTTTCCGCAAAGAAGTTTTCTGGATTACGATTTAATGTCATTGTACCTATTATCTGCACAGGTACAAGTTCTTCTGGGATGATTTTTGTTGGGTCTAAAATATCAAAGGAATATTTTAATTCATCTTCTTCAGGAATTAATTGCACGCCTAAATCCCACTGTGGATAATTTCCTTTTTCAATAGCTTCCCATAAATCTCGACGATGAAAATCCGAATCATACCCAGATATTTTCTGCGCTTCTTGCCAAGCTACAGAATGCACACCTAATTTGGGTTTCCAATGGAATTTAACAAAAGTTCCTTTTCCTTCTTCATTCACAAATTTAAATGTATGAACTCCAAATCCTTCCATCATACGTAACGATCTTGGGATAGCGCGATCGGACATTGCCCACATCACCATATGTGCGGATTCGGGCATCAGTGAAACAAAATCCCAAAAAGTATCATGTGCAGATGCAGCTTGAGGCATTTCATTATTTGGTTCTGGTTTTACGGCATGTACTAAATCAGGAAAATTCATCGCATCTTGAATAAAGAATACGGGGATATTATTTCCTACTAAATCATAATTGCCATCTTCTGTGTAAAATTTGACAGAAAACCCGCGTACATCGCGTGCTAAGTCTGTGGAACCTTTAAAACCGGCTACCGTAGAAAAACGGATGAAAAGTGGTGTTTTTGTTCCCTTTTGAAGAAACTTCGCTTTCGTATATTTGGATATATCAGCCGTTGCTTCGAAAATACCGTGTGCTCCCGATCCTCTGGCGTGTACTACGCGTTCGGGAATTCGTTCTCTATCAAAATGTGCTAATTTATCTTGATAAATGAAATCTTCTAACAAGGAAGGACCTCTTTCACCTGCCTTAAGTGTATTATTATTGTCATGAATATGAACTCCGTCATTTGTAGTCATAGGTTTGTTGGTATTATCTACCAAATGACTATTTATAACTTCTATTTTCTTATTTGATTTTTCTTCTTTCATCGTTTTTAGTGTTTAATCGAGTGATAAGTAAGTGCTGAGCTAATCGATTATAGCTCAGCAATGCGTTCATTTTACAAATTGAATTAGGAGGATTAATCGTGACCTTCTGTTTTTACTATTTTGTTGTAAATACCTAATAGTAAAAATGGAGCTACCCATTGTCCGATGAATAGAGCATCTTTGTCATCCTTTCCACGTGCACATTTTAGCGCTGCTGAAACAGTCATTGCGCCCAATGCTGCACCAAGAAATAAAATAGATGGAATTTTTGAAGTTTGTTTTTCGACAGATTTTGTTAATTGATCTTCGTTTCCTGTAGTAAGTGCCATAATTAATTTAATTTAGTTATGATACAATAACAGAATAATTAAAATAAATGTTTTACTTTATTCATACTTTAAGAATTATTAACAAATAATATTTAGAAATAATTTCAAATTGGAGTTAAAAATTCTTTTTAAAGATGAGGTTAAAGTGGTACTGACAGATAAATTACTCGATTCAAGTAACATCTATTATACAATTTATTTAAATTGAATATTTTTTATAACTTAAAATTTGTTATAATAAAATTATGATTTGAAAAATTGGTATTTGAAATATTTTTAATTAATTTTACTGGAAATTAACTAATAGATTATATTTTACTTTATTTTAAATTTATAAACTTTGATAATTACTAGCTTTATAGCATCAATAATTTTAAACCTTAAAAAACAACCTATAAACTTTTTTTATGAATCGAAAACACTTTTTAAAAGCGGGTGCTTTGTTAGCCGCTACTACTTTTTACGCAAGTTCCAATACTTTTGGCTCAACCCAATCTTCAAAACTTAGAGTTGGTCTTATCGGAGTAAATGGAATGGGATGGGCGAATTTGAATGCCCTTCTAAAGGTTGAGAATGTAATCTGTACAGCCTTGTGTGATGTGGATGCAAATGTTCTAGGACGCCGCAAATCTGAATTAGAGAAGAGAAATATACAAGTAAAAACATACGAAGATTACAAACAGCTTTTGAAAGATGATGTAGTAGATGCTGTAATAATTGCAACACCAGATCATTGGCATTGTCTAATATACGTGGATGCAATTAAAGCAGGGAAACATGTATATGTAGAAAAACCTATTGGAAATTCGATTAAAGAATGTGAAGTAATGGTTGCTGCAGCTGCAAAATCAAACTGTATAGTTCAGGTAGGGCAATGGCAGCGTAGTCAAAAGCACTTCCGTGACGCAATTAAATTTGTTCATTCGGGCAAATTGGGTAAAGTTCGTTTAGTGAAGGCTTGGTCATATGTTGGTTGGAAAGATCCTATTATCAAAAAACCAGATACTCCCGTTCCTGCTGGTGTAAACTATGATTTATGGCTTGGACCTGCGCAAAAAAGAAATTTTAACGAAAATCGTTTCCACTTCGAATTCCGTTGGTTCTGGGATTATGCAGGTGGATTAATGACTGATTGGGGCGTACATATGATAGATTTTGGATTAATAGGAATGAAAGCTTCAGTTCCAAAATCTATAGTTGGGACGGGAGGGGTGTATGCTGATCCAAACACAGCTGCAGAAACACCTGACACCTTAACTGCTTTATACGAATTTGATGGTTTCAATATTCAATGGGAACATGCTTTGGGTATTGAATCGGGACCTTATGGTAGAGATCATGGCGTAGCTTTCATTGGAAATAACGGTACGCTAGTATTGAATAGACAAGGTTGGGAAGTAATTCCGGATAAAAATAAAATGGAGGCGGTGCCTTTACAGCCTTCGGTAGATAATGGTTTGGAATTACACATGGTGAACTTTGTGGAAGCTATTCTTAAAAAAGACAAATCTATTATAAATGCACCTATAGAGGCTGGCAGTCATATCGCTACCATCTCTCAGATGGGTAATATTGCTTACCGAACAGGTAAAAAAATATATTGGAATGATGAAAATAAAAAATTTACGGATGATGAGTCCAACACTTATTTAGCTGCGAAATATCACAATGGGTATAAAATTCCAGCAGTATAGTTTAGCTAATTTGATATAAAAAGAGAGGAATCTACTAAGATTCCTCTCTTATACGTTCTTAAATAGATATTTCTAATAAACGTATAATTACTAATTATTTAACGTAAGGATTTTCTTTATCATGATCAATCCAAATTAAATCATTTACATCGTATCCAATATTAGTGGCTATTTTGAGATATTGCTCTTTAATACTATTTGGAATAGTTTTTTCCCGAGATAAAATCCATAAATAATCATAATTTTTTCCGCCGATTAGGGCATATTTATAGTCTTTGTCCAAAGCAAAAATATTGTAGCCCGAATAAAATGGTCCGAAAAACGATACTTTTAATGCGCCTTTAGTTTTTTCTTCTCGGAATTTTGCATTTCCTTCCCGCTTTTTCCATTTGTCCTTTACATAATTATACCCAGAGTTTACTACTTTGATATCGCCATTATCTTTCAAACTATATTGAGCAGCCGTATTATTTAGATTTCGTTCATATTTGAAATCTATCCGAGCAATCTCGTACCACGTTCCTACATATTTGTTGGCATCAAAATCTGATACCACACTTGCACCCTTTGGAATAGATCTACAGGAGAAAGTAGCGAATAAACAAGCAATACCTAGAAGTTTCGCAATTTGATAAAATATTTTTTTACTCATATAATTTTATTTGTGTGATTTCTAGATTAACAATTAAAACCTTTTAGGGTTCTGAGCAGGTAAAAATTCTGAAGAAAAATATTGTAAAATATTAGTTGAGACGAAATCTTGATTGGTATAACTGCTAGATAATCATTAAATTGCTGAGATAAACTTCTATTATGAAAAAAAATATTAAGAAAATTGAAGCTGTTTGGCGGCTATCAAACCCATTATACAATCCTTACATCAATTATAATAAACTTATAAAAAGAGATCGAAATGTTTAATTTGCTTAAAACTAATTGTAAAATCGTCTGTAGTTCGATTGCCTTAACTACTTTATTCACTTTTAACACTATGGATGCTGTCGCACAAAATAAGACGACTAAAGAAAACTGGACAAACTTATTTGATGGTAAAAGTTTAAAAGGTTGGAAAGCCGTAGGAGGGAAAGCACCTTATTCTGTTGAAAATGGTGCTATTGTCGGCCGTATGACAAAAGGAACACCGAATTCATTCTTAATCACCGAAAAAGAATATGCG
Source organism: Sphingobacterium sp. SGL-16 (assembly GCF_011043515.1). Classification (NCBI taxonomy): domain Bacteria; kingdom Pseudomonadati; phylum Bacteroidota; class Sphingobacteriia; order Sphingobacteriales; family Sphingobacteriaceae; genus Sphingobacterium; species Sphingobacterium sp. SGL-16. The sequence goes on from NZ_JAAKGQ010000002.1 coordinate 5,468, forward strand.
GATTTTATTCTGGAATTGGAAATAAAATTAGAAGGTGATAAGACAAACTCTGGCGTACAGGTAAGAAGTCATATAGATCCACAAGCAAATAATGGACAAGGCAGAGTGTATGGTAGACAGGTAGAAATTGATCCAACCTCTCGCGCATGGACAGGAGGGATTTATGATGAAGCGCGTAGAAATTGGTTGTATCCGTTGGATTTAAACGAAAAAGCAAAAACAGCTTATATAGCTGAACAATATAATCATATACGGATCGAATCCATTGGAAATGAACTTAAAACGTGGATTAACGACGTTCCTGTTGCATATGTGATAGATACATTGGACGCATCTGGATTTATTGGATTACAAGTTCATAGCATTCCGGCAGATTTGGATGGCAAAAAAGTGTATTTTAAGAATATTAAAATTCAAACTTCTAATCTAAAGCCCAAAGAATTTCCAAAGGATATATATGTAGTGAATTTGACGCCAAACACATTAAGTTCGTTTGAGCAAAATGCAGGTTATAAACTTCTTTTCGATGGAAAGACATCTCAAAATTGGCGCAGTGCCTACCATTATCAATTTCCAACTAAAGGATGGGAAATTAAAGATGGGATAATTAAAGTGTTGAAATCGGATGGTGGTGAATCGACTAATGGGGGAGATATCATTACGAAGGAGCAATTCTCTGCTTTTGATTTGTCATTTGATTTCAAACTTACTGAAGGCGCAAACAGTGGCGTGAAATATTTCGTAACGCTGAAAGAAGAAACAAAAGGTTCAGCAATTGGATTAGAGTATCAATTATTGGATGATGTGAAGCATCCAGATGCCAAAATGGGGCGAGATGGCAACCGTACGTTAGCTTCATTGTATGATTTGATTACATCTAATAAGGATGGGCGAGCGAGACGACCAATAGGAGAATGGAATAGAGGACGTATTGTAGTTGAAAAAGACAATACGGTCACTTATTATTTGAATGGCATTAAAATGTTGAGTTTCGTGCGCGGTTCTAAAGAATTCAGAGATTTAGTCGCTATTAGCAAATATAAAGATTGGGATAAATTCGGGGAAGCGGAAAAAGGTCATATCTTATTGCAGGATCATGGTGATGAGGTTTCATTCCGTAGCATTAAAATTAAAGAACTAAAGTAGCCAAGAAAATATCAACAACTATGAAACACTATATGTCTCGTCGTAGCTTTATTTCTCGTACTGCCTTGGCAGGAGGTGGGCTACTTTTATCGAATAGCTTATTCGCTAACCTTGCTTTAGCCAATGCCAATGAACGAGTTAATCTCGCTTGTGTCGGTATTGGTAATCGTGCCGGAGAAATTATTAAGGAATTATATAAAACAGGTCTTTGTAATATTGTAGCGCTGTGTGATGTGGACTTGGGCGCTAAACATACGGAAGAGATCTTGAAACTGTTTCCGAACGCAAAACGTTATCAAGATTTCCGTAAAATGTTTGATGAAATAAGCAATGAATTTGATGCTGTTTCCATTGGAACACCTGATTTTGCTCACTTTGCAATAACTATGCAAGCTATTGATTTAGGCAAACATGTGTATGTGGAGAAACCTATGGCACACACGTTTTTGGAAAATGAATTGCTTATGCAAAAAGCCAGAAAATTCCCCAAAGTAGTGACACAAATGGGTAATCAAGGGCACTCAGAAGCTAACTATTTTCAATTTAAAGCTTGGAAAGATGCTGGAATTATCAAGGATGTTACTCGCATCGACGCCCATATGAATATGCCAAGAAGATGGCACTCTTGGGATCCAAATATTAAAAATTTCCCAGCAGCAGAACAAATTCCTGATACAATGGATTGGGAACTTTGGCAAATGCAAACTAAAGGTCATCAGTATAATAAGGATTTTGTAAATGGTCAATGGCGATGCTGGTACGACTTTGGAATGGGAGCGCTAGGGGATTGGGGTGCTCACATTTTGGATTCGGCGCATGAATTTTTGGAATTAGGTTTACCAACTGAAGTACAGGCTGTCAAATTAGATGGACACAATGCTTTCTTTTTTCCAATGTCTACTACATTGAAATTTAAATTCCCTAAACGGAAAAATTATCCTGCAATGGATATCAATTGGTATGATGGTTTGGATAATTTGCCGCCGATTCCTGAAGGATATGGTGTATCAGGATTAGATCCCAATATTCCTCCGCCAAGTACGGGAAAATTGGAGCCAGCCAAATTAAATCCTGGCAAAATAATTTATGGAAAAGATTTAACCTTCAAAGGTGGATCCCACGGAAGTACGTTGCAAATTATTCCTGAAGAAAAAGCCAAAGCTTTAGCTTCCAAACTTCCAGAAGTTCCTGCAACTCCATCAAATCATTTTAAAAATTTCTTACAGGCTTGTAAAGGTTTGGAAAAAACACGTTCGCCATTTGAGATTGCTGGGCCTTTAAGTCAAATATTTTGTTTGGGTGTAATTGCACAACGATTGTACAGCAATATTGAATTTGATCCAAAATCAAAACAAATCACAAACAATAGGTTTGCAAATGCTTTGCTAATTGGTCCGCCACCAGCTAAAGGTTGGGAACAATATTATAAAGTTTAAAATTAGTATGATAAAAAATAATGCCTCGTTAAAAACTTAACGAGGCTAACATTTACTTAGGGATTGAATAAATATAAGGCTAACATGATATTAAATTTACTGTCACTTTGTTTGGCGAAATCCAAATACTGATGAGCTATTTTTATCGCTTTGGGATATTCTTTATGAAATAATAGTAGTCTGTAACGTTGGAATAACATGAATTTATATAGGCTAAATCATCTTGAAGAATTAGAATTATTCATGGCTGATGTAATCCCAAAAATTACTATTAAGAAAATAAAAAGGATTCTGAACATTAGACTTATGGGTTAATAACAGGTTTAAAGATAATAAATTGTTTAATACTTATAGTTATGTATAATTAAGTAGTATTTACCAGCGATTTGAAACTGTATAATTTGTCTTATAATTTATATTATGTTAAATAGAAAAATATAATAACTTTCCCTTTCGTGAAAAATATCATAGAATTCCCATGTTTAAAACTTTAATCTTATATTCAATTATTATTGGCTTATTTTGTAGCCTAATATTAATACCATGTCTACGAAGCAATCACGTGCAGCAAAAAGAACAATTTACTTCAGTATTCTCGGAAGTTTTGGCTTAGCTCTGATCAAGTGGCTTGCGGGGTTCTTTGGAAATTCATTTGCGTTGATTGCGGACGCTATAGAATCTACATCAGATATCTTTTCATCCATCTTGGTTTTATTGGGTATTAAATATTCTGAACGTCCAGCGGACAAAACACATCCTTATGGACATGGACGCATTGAACCTTTAATAACCTTTATTGTCGTAATATTTTTGGTAATTTCGGCAACCTTCATTGCTCACCAAAGTCTTATCAATATTCGAACTCCTCACGATTTACCAAAGCCTTGGACTTTAATAATCTTAGGATTAATTATCATTTGGAAAGAAATAAGCTATCAAGTTGTGATGCGTAAAGCTCGAATATTAAATAGTAGCTCTCTCAAAGCGGACGCTTGGCATCATCGCAGTGATGCAATTACTTCGGTGGCTGCTTTTATAGGTATTTCGATGGCTTTGTTGCTTGGCGACGGATATCAATCTGCTGATGATTGGGCTGCTTTATTCGCTTCCGGATTTATAATTTATAACTGCTACCGCATTTTCAGACCTGCTTTAGGGGAAATTATGGATGAAAATCTTTATGAAGACATGGTTGAAGTAATAAAAGAAAAATCTCTTAATGTCAAAGGATTAATTGCTACGGAGAAATGTTTTGTGCGTAAAAATGGAATGTACTTTTTGGTTGACATTCATGCCATTGTTCCCTCGGAATTTACAGTAAAAGAAGGTCACGATATTGCGCACAATCTTAAAGATTATTTGATGGCAGAAATGCCTGAGATTTCGAATGTCTTCGTACACATCGAGCCGTTTAATCCAAAAGTGTACGAAGCAATGACTAATAATAATTAAAAATATTGGGGATAGGCAAATATTCCAGGCATACCTCCTGTATGAATATAAAGCACCTTCTCTCCTTTCTTAATCACATTATTTTGTATATCCATCAGCAATCCTGTAAACGCTTTCGAAGTATAGACAGGATCCAAAAAGATGCCCTCATTTTTAGCTAAAAACTTGATGGTGTCAATATGAAAATCCGAAGGAATGCCGTATGCTGTCCCGCTATATTCATTAGAAACCACGGTATCGGAGGCCGAAAGCGAAATTTTAGATTCACATAATTCCAGAGCTTCGTTAGCAATTTTTAAAGTGTGCAGTGCCAATTCGCCTTGATCTGGTTCAACATTATATGCTTTTATATTGATTTTAGTTTCTGAAAGTGTTTTTCCTACGACTAAGCCTCCATGTGTTCCACCAGACCCCGAAGCTGTGGCAATCAAATCAAATTGAAGGCGCATGTCATTTTGCTGTTTTATTATCTCAAAATAACAGTCTACGTAACCTAATGTACCGAGTGCATTTGAGCCCCCAACAGGAATCACATAAACTTTACCACTCTCCTTTTCTATGGTCAATTTTCGCTCTTCTATAGCTCTGTAGGCTTTCTCATTGTCTGTAACCTCATGGATAGTTGCATTAACAATATTATTCAGAATTATATTTCCATTGTTAAAATAAGATCCCTCCTTAACAGGTACAGACTTTTTAAGAAAAAGTTCGATTTCAAAGCCGAACATTTTAGCAGCAATGGCGGTCATTCGCGCATGATTGGATTGAATTGCTCCGACAGTGAATACATGGGTAGCTTTTTGCTTTTCTGCCTCCCCCAACAAATATTCCAGTTTACGAAGTTTGTTTCCGCTAAATCCGACAGGAAACAAGTCATCGCGTTTAATGTATATATCTACACCTACGGCTTTGCTTATTCTCTTTAGATGATATATAGAAGAAGGCTGCTCGATTAATTTTACCTTCGGATATTTTTTTAAATTTATTCTCTTCATGCCCGTTATATTTGAATCAAGATACTAATTTATCTATTATTACCATACATTTATTCTAAAGATTGCTTTTGCAATTATTTTGTGACTTTTAATCAAAAAGCTTCCTAAAAGTAGTATTATCACAGGTATAAAATGTATATTTGGTAAATTTCATTACAAATTAATACAAATCTATCAATAGAAAATGCTAAATTTTAAAAACTTTATTGATTACGTTGAAAGTCAAAATCCTCACGAGCCTGAATTCTTGCAAGCAGTGACTGAAGTCGTAGAAGATTTAATCCCTTATATTAACGAACATCATCCGGAGTATGCTGATCTGAAAATCTTGGAAAGATTGGTAGAACCTGAACGTGTGGTGTCATTCCGTGTCGCATGGGTGGATGATCAAAACAATGTACAGGTCAATAAAGGTTATAGAGTTCAAATGAATAGCGCTATAGGACCTTACAAAGGAGGGTTACGCTTTTCGCCAACTGTAAATCTTAGCATTTTAAAATTTTTAGCATTTGAGCAGGTTTTTAAAAATGCACTAACTAGTCTTCCTATTGGTGGTGGTAAAGGCGGTTCTAATTTTGACCCTAAAGGAAAATCAGATAATGAAATTATGCGTTTTTGCCAAGCCTTTATGACTGAATTATATCGTCATATTGGATCAGAAACCGATGTTCCGGCGGGTGATATTGGCGTTGGCGGACGCGAAATCGGTTATTTGTTTGGACAATACAAAAGAATCCAAAATAATTTTACTGGTGTTTTAACAGGTAAAGGTGTGCAATGGGGAGGTTCTTACATTCGTCCTGAAGCTACGGGATACGGTCTTTTATATTTTGTAAAAAGCATTTTCGAAAACGAAAATGACACACTAGATGGTAAAGTAGTTGCTATTTCCGGAGCAGGAAATGTTGCTTATTATGCCGCGGAAAAAGCACTTTCTTTCGGAGCTAAAGTAATCACCTTGTCAAACAGCACGGGGACTATTTATGATAAAGACGGCTTTACACATGAAAAACTAACTTACATTGCTAAATTAGGAAGGAATTTAGAATCCTTCCCTGAGAAATACCCATCTGCCACTTTCCATGCCGGTGAAAAACCTTGGCAATTCGCATGTGATATTGCGCTTCCTTGTGCTACACAAAATGAATTGAATGAGGCTGATGCCAAGCAGCTTATTGCGAACGGCTGTACATGCGTAGCTGAAGGCGCAAATATGCCATCTACAGCTGAGGCAATAAAAGTATTCCATCAAGCAAAAATTGCCTATGCTCCAGGTAAGGCAGCAAATGCTGGTGGTGTAGCTGTGTCTGGTTTAGAGATGTCCCAAAACTCAATTGGTCAACAATGGAATTCAGCCAAAGTAGACGACCGTTTGAAAGCTATTATGGAAAACATCTATAAAACATGCGTGCGTTACGGAAAAGAAAAAGACGGTTATATAAATTACCTAAAAGGTGCAAACTTGGGTGGATTTATCAAAGTCGCCGAAGCTATGAAAGCGCAAGGTGTTTTATAGAATTACTAATTTTTAATTGTTTAATTCATAAAGGAATAATCGCAAGGTTATTCCTTTCATTTTTTTGCTTTGCGTTAGTAGATTTATTAGTTTCTTTGTAACGAATTATAGTATACGAGCATGAGGACATTAGCAGAATTACCACATCCCGAATGTAAAATTACCATTTTCGGGATGAATCAAAAATATATTATCAAGTTTGAACAGGGTTCTTTGGAACAGACTTACAAAATAGCAGAAGCCGATATTTTAAACGGAGTGAATGGAGTTTTTGAAATTTTAGACGAAGACTTTATAAGTAAAGTATTAGAAAATTTTTCCAATATGCGAACAGCTTTTATTGATACTTATAATAAATACAATTAAATACTTTATTTAAATAATTATTGTAAACACCTGTTAATAATGTAGTTAAATTCAATAATATCAGGATACCAAATATAATTTGGCATCCTGATATTTAAAATATCTTAATTAACACTTTGTTATCAATAAGTAAGTTAGATAATTTATACAATTCATTGATATTTAACAAATTAAATATTTATTCAAAATTATATTTGGCAAAGTTTTCTATCCACTTGGGTAATTCCGAAGCAGCTTTTCCTTTAATAATTTCAACCTTTGAATTTAATCGAATTGCATTAGGATTGGGATCAATTAAAATAATTTTGCAGGAGTCTGGCGCTTCGTCAAGAAGGTATGCCGCTGGATAGACTTTTAAAGAAGTTCCTACTACCAATAGTATATCTGCATCACTTACTACTCTATTTGCTATCATCATATTGGGAGCATATTCTCCAAACCAAACAACATTGGGACGCAGAGGGGAACCTAATTCACAGACATCATCTAGCGTAATTTCATCCTTGTCCAAAGGATACACCAATCTTGACTCTCTTGAGGATTGAGCTTTCATAATTTCACCGTGTAGATGTAGTATATTTTTGCTTCCAGCTCGTTCATGTAAGTCATCTATATTTTGAGTGATAATATACACATCAGCATATTTTTCTAATTCTACCAAAGCTAGGTGTCCCGCATTAGGCTGCGCCTCACGACAGGCTTTACGGCGAATATTATAGAAACGAAGTACCTTTTCAGGATCCTTGATCCATGCCTCTGGTGTCGCTACATCTTCTATCCGATGACCTTCCCAAAGACCATCCGTTCCTCGGAATGTTTGCAATCCGCTTTCTGCGGAAATACCCGCACCTGTAAATACAACTATTTTCTTTCTAGACATAATAAAAAAGATAATGGTCAAAAATTCTTAATTTTTGACCATTATACAATGAGAATTGATTATTAACCTATTTTACAAAGTACCGATGTTCTATTACCGTTACTTCATCTTTTTCGTTAGCAAGTTGATCTACGGCTGCTTTGATAGTACATTTTCCTGTAATTCCACGGTACACTAAAGCCCCCCCTAACCCTACACCTGAAATCGCTGTAATCGGATTTTTTAAGAGTTGTCTAACACTAATACTTAAAATTAATCCACCAGCAACAACTGAAAGTATACGCTCCGAAGTACCTACATTTCCATCTACACAACCTTCGTCTACTTTTCTTTTGATTTTATCTATAGCATAATTTATTAGTGTGTTCATAGTTTTGATTTTGTGTTCAATTATTAAACATTCAACCCTAAACTTTGTTTGCTTGCTCGCATTTATTTTTTTTGAAAATTACAAGGAGAATAGTATTTTAACCATCAGATTTATAAATTATGAAAGTTAAAAAGCATTCTGGAGAATTAGTAGATTTCAATCCCAATAGCCTTCGCCATTCTTTGTCCCGTTCTGGTGCTTCTGATAAGGAAGTAAATCAAGTTTTTGATGCATTAAAACCAAAAATTTACGATGGTATAAGTACACGTGAGCTATATGAGATTGCTTTCGATGAACTAAAATTAACACGCAATACTTATGCGGCGCGTTATAGTTTAAAAAAAGCGCTACGTGATTTGGGGCCAGAAGGTTTTTATTTTGAAAAATGGGTAGCTCGTATGTTTCAAGAAGATGGATACAAAGCTATTACAGGGCAGACCATCCAAGGACATGCAGTAACGCACGAAATTGATGTGGTAGCCTCTAAAGGCAATGATTTACTCGCTATAGAATGTAAATTCAGAAACGATGTGGATGCCAAAATATCTGTAACAACTCCAATGTATTTTTTATCTCGAGTGCAAGACATCAGCAATAAGCCTTATACTTTCTTCAACAAAACATTACAAGTCACACAAGGCTGGTTAGTGACTAATGCGTATCTGACAGCAGATTCTAAGACTTTTGGAGAGCATTACAAAATGAACTTGCTAGCTTGGGATTATCCTAAAAAAAGAAGTATCAAAGTAATTGTCGATAGCAACGGTGAATATCCTATAACATGTTTGACTACTTTGTCTGCAGATGACAAAGCTAGACTGCTGAAAGCACAGTGTATTTTGGTAAAAGATGTAATTCGAGATCCTAAATTTTTACAGGTAATTCAAGCAGACGATAATAAGAAGTATAAAATCTTAAAAGAGGCGCAAGAATTAGTTGAAAGTCCATTAGAACATTTGAAGTTGTAAAATAATTACACTTCATCGCAATCAATGGTTTTTACTTCTGTAAACAATTTTACAAATTCTTCGAATTGCGTACCATCATTGTTTATGTGGGGCAAAAGATTGTTTACGGCATTCCACCAGCCATAGCTTAATACACGTTCGAAAGCAATTTCTTGTGCTTGTGCTGACTTACTATTTTTTAAGTATTCTTCCCAAAGAATTTCTGGTGAACCGTTATTCTTCATTTGCTCTTTAGTCAAGTGTTCATATGCCTTAAGCAGTTTTTCACCTCCACTATGTAGGGATTCAGCGTATAATTTAACGGTTAGGTTATTTTGATAGTGTTTCAAGAGTTCCTTCGTCTCTCCTTTTCTAGCTTGGAATTCTACATTCTTTATTTGATATGTAGCATCCAAAAAAGTAAGCAAAGAATCTTTTAAAGACTGGAAATATTTGATATTGACAATGTCTAAGCTGTTTATCTCTTCTTTTGCATTTTTATAATCCTCATGCAGTTGATCTTCATCGTTTGTGTACAATCCATATTCACCTCTTACCAATTTATAGGTGTCAGCTAATTGATTTGTGGTATAAAGCGTAGTATCAAATATTCCTTGGTATTGGCATAGCTCATCTTCAAATTTGAAAGGCTCTTGTGCATGCGCTTGTAGCGATACCACTAACAAAATAAACGTTGAAATTTTAATAATTAACTGAATCATAAAATAAAAACAACGATAAGATAAATCCGTTTGCAAAGGTTGAAATTATTTTTCAACTATTTACTTTAAGATTAGAATAAAATTGGACAGTTCATGCGGAATTGAAAAGCGGAACATAAATATTTTTTATACATACAAATGATTAATGCTGCATACTTTTAGATTCCGATTTTCAAGAATAATTGCGTAATTTCGCGTCATATGGAAACAGTTGTTAGCGGTATCAGAAGTACCGGAAAATTACACTTAGGAAACTACTACGGAGCATTGAGTAATTTTGTCAAGATGCAAAATGAGTACAATTGCTTCTTTTTTATAGCTGACTTACATTCATTGACGACACATCCTACTCCACAGGATTTGCAATCTACAGTGCGCAATGTGGTGGTAGAATATTTAGCTGCCGGTATTGATCCCGAAAAATCAACTATATACATTCAATCCGATGTACCTGAAGTTGCAGAACTCTACTTGTACATGAATATGAATGCCTATTTAGGCGAATTAGAACGCTCTACTTCATTTAAAGATAAAGTACGTTCTAACCCTGACAACGTAAATGCTGGTTTATTAACTTATCCTGTTTTAATGGCTTGTGATATTTTGTTACATCACGGAACTAAGGTTCCTGTAGGAAAAGATCAAGAGCAACATTTGGAAATGACACGTACATTTGCGAATCGCTTCAATCATTTGTATAAAACAGATTATTTCAAAGAAGCTTTTGCATTTAGTTATTCGGATAAACTAGTGAAAGTGCCAGGTTTGAGTGGTCAAGGCAAAATGGGTAAATCAAACGGCGAAGCGGACTGTATTTATTTATCTGATGCACCTGAAGTAATTCGTAAAAAAATTATGCGTGCTGTTTCGGATTCAGGACCTACAGAACCAAATCAAGCTAAACCAGAAGCTATTCAAAATCTATTCGATTTGATGAAAGTGGTTTCTTCTGACGACACTTTAGCCCACTTTGATGAATTATACAATAAATGTGAAATTCGCTACGGGGACTTCAAAAAGCAATTGGCGGAAGATATGGTCATCGCTACAGAACCTGTTCGTTCACGTATTGAAGATATCACGAATGACGATGAATACATCAGAAAAGTGATTAAATTAGGTGCTGAAAAAGCGCAAGCGAGTGCACAAAAAACAATTAAAGAAGTAAGAGAAATTATAGGTCTTAAAAAACTATATTAGAATAAGTTATGCATATTGCAATTGTAGGGAATATAGGAGCTGGCAAAACCACATTGACAAAATTGTTGGCACAACACTTAAATTTTGAGCCACAATTTGAAGCGGTGGACAACAATCCTTATTTAGAGGATTTTTACAGCGACATGAAGCGTTGGGCTTTCAATCTGCAGATATTTTTCTTGAATAGTCGCTTTAGACATATCGTAGAACAACAATCCAAAGGTACAAACATGATTCAAGATCGTACCATCTATGAAGATGCTTACATCTTTGCCGAGAACTTGTACGACATGGGCTTGATGAGTGCGCGTGATTTTGATAATTACAGCAATATTTTTCAAAGCATCATCCACTATATCAAACCACCGGATTTGTTGATTTACTTAAAGGCGTCAGTGCCAACATTGGTTAACAATATCCAAAAACGTGGTCGTGATTACGAATCAGCTATTCGTTTGGATTATTTGTCTAAATTGAATGAAAAATACGAAAAATGGATTAATAATTATACGGATGGCAAATTGTTAATCTTAGACAAAGACAACTTAGACTTTGCGAACAATCCTGAAGATTTAGGTTATATCAAAGAAAAGATTGACGCCGAATTGTACGGATTATTTAAATAATAATATTTGCTTCATTCAACCATGAGGAGAAATCTGGTAAAATGAATATAATTTATTCATCATACTTTTAGATTTCTCCTCATTCTTCGTCGAAATGACGAATACGTTTTCTTACTCTCTTCTAAATTATTCTATAACACTAACCGAAAACCTAACAGGCGACAATGGAAAATCATCCTTATCGGTTTTGAAGCGACTAATAGTCATAATTACTTCCATTCCTTCATATATCTCACCAAAAACAGTATAATCGCCATCCAAACGTGGAAGGCCACCATTTTTCAAATATTCTTCACGTTGTTCTTTAGTAAACTTTCGACCTTTCTTAGCTTCCAAAGACTGTAAATCTTCTTCTGAGACTTTTTTACCAACCACAAAATAGATTTGATTCAAAAATGAAGCTTTTTCTGGGTTATCATCACGACCTTGACCTAATGCGCCCATTTTATGGAAGGCTCGAGCATCAAACTCTCCAGCTAAACGAGGTTTATTCCCTGTTGGGTCAGCAGCTTCTCTTTTAACAATATCAATATCATGCTCTCCTCCTTGCACCACGAAATTCTCGATAATTCGATTGAATAATGCACCTTGATATATAGAATCTTTTATGGAATTCAATATCAAATCGCGATGCTGGGGTGTAAAATCATAAAGCAGCACTTTGATAGTACCATAATCTGTCTTAAAAGCTACTTTTCGAGATTGCGCAACAGAAAAGTGCTGAATTGACAGAAATAGAAATAAGAGAGTGAGATAACGCATGAGTGTAGTTTTAGATGTCCCAATATAGATAATATACACGAAAATTTTACTGTATTAAACTATAAATCACTATGCCAGAATGAAATGTGGAAATCTCCAAAAATGTGCAAAAACTGACCTACTCATTCTGTTTTTTTATCCTTATTTTCGTACGTTATAACAAAAGCTAAGTGAATGGAACTAACTAAACTTGAGATCAAAGGATTTAAAAGTTTTGGTGATAAAATCACAATAAATTTTAATGAGGGCGTGACAGCAATTGTCGGTCCAAACGGCTGTGGTAAATCCAATGTGGTGGATGCGATTCGTTGGGTATTGGGTGAGCAAAGTACAAAAACGTTACGTTCGGAAAAGATGGAAAACATCATTTTCAATGGAACTAAAAACCGTAAACCGTCCAATCTTGCGGAAGTTTCTTTAACATTCAACAATAATAAAAACATTCTTCCTACGGAGTTTACGACGGTGACCATTACACGTAAATTGTATCGTACAGGAGAATCCGAATATCGTCTGAACGATGTCAAATGTCGTCTAAAGGACATTACGGATTTATTCTTGGATACGGGTATTGGAGCCGACACCTACTCTATCATTGAGTTGAAAATGATTGACGAGATTATCGCCAATAAAGATAATTCACGTCGTGCATTATTCGAAGAAGCATCGGGAATTTCTAAATATAAAGTCCGCAAGAAACAAACACTTAGCAAATTAAAAGATACAGAAGCAGATCTTTCTCGTGTGGACGATTTATTGTATGAGATTACAAAGAATCTCAAATCATTAGAAAATCAAGCCAAGAAAGCGGATAAATATTTTCAATTAAAAGAGGAATATAAGCAAGCGAGCATCGGTTTGGCTTACTACCGTTTGGATAGCTTCAGTACGGATTTGACTTCTTTGTCGGAGAAAGAGAAAGAGTTGCAACAATCGTTGAATTCAACACTAGAGCAAATCGATGTTAAGGAAAAAGAACTTCGTACTGGTCGTGAAGAGATTCTTTCCAAAGAGAAAAGTCTAGCTGCGCAACAGAAAACAACGAACGAATTTAATAATAAAATCCGTGCTTACGAGTCGGAAAAGAAGATTAAGAACGAACGTTTACATCACCTCAAAGAGCGTGAATCGCGTATAACAGCGGAATTCAATTTGGATAAGCAGCAACTTACGAACGTTGAATATACGATCAAAAGACTTAATGAGGAAATTTATGAAGAGCAAGCTAAACTAGACGTTGCTCAACATGATATTCAAAAAAATAAAACAGAAGTTGAAGAGCTTAAAGGCCAACAACAAACGGCTAAAAATAAATTAGATCGTTTTGTTCAGGAAAATAACGAACTTCAAAACAAGATATACAAAGTCGAGAAAGACATCGCCGTTCTGAATATTCAAAAAGAATCATTGGAACAGGAGTCTTTGCGTAATATTTCGGATGCTTCTTCAAAAGCTGAAGAATTATCGCAGTTCAATATTGCTGTTGCAGACTTGCAAGGTAAGTTAGATGCGCAACAACAACAATATGACGATGCTGTTCGAATTGAAAATGACTTAAACCGTCAAATCGAACAAGCTGAAGTACAATTGCAAGAAACCCGTTCTTTATTAAGTAAGGAATCGCGTTTGGTTGATGCAAAACAAAACGAGTATAACTTGACCAAATCTTTGGTGGACAATTTGGAAGGGTTTCCGGAGTCTATCAAATTCTTGCGCAAGAATGCAGGCTGGCCTAAATCCTACCCTTTGTTCTCTGACATTTTATTCTGTCAAGAAGAATACCGTGTAGCGATTGAAAATTACTTGGAGTCAGTAATGAACCACTATGTCGTTGACACGAAACAAGATGCTGTTCAAGCAATTCAATTGTTAAGTGATGCCTCACGTGGTCGTGCTAATTTCTTTGTATTAGAATCAGTTATCGATAAAAAAGATAGCGATTTCATCGTTCCTGAAAATATGATTCCTGCGATGCAGGTTATCAAAGTGGACAAAAAATATGAGAAACTTTGTCTGCAATTATTGAACAATGTTTATCTCTTAAAATCGGATGCCCCGAAAGCCTTAGATATTGATTTGCCTCACGATGAAATGGTAATATTGCACCATGAAGGTAAATTCAGTAAGCACAAATTGGGTTTAAGCGGTGGTTCAGTTGGTTTATTTGAAGGTAAACGTATTGGTCGTGCTAAGAATTTAGAGAATCTTGCTAAAGAAATCAAAGAATTAAACGAGCGTATTGCTGAACTACAACATACAGAAGCGGAATTAGTCGATAAGATTGCTTCATTGAAATTACAGTCGCAGAAAGAAATCATTGATGAAATCCGCATTCAATTGGCGCGTATTCAGAATGAATGGACTTCTGTCAAGACAAAACAAGAGCAATATCAAGCTTTTATCTCCAACTCACAAAATCGTAAACAAGACATTGAAAAACGTCTTGCTGAGATTGCAGAAGAATTGACAAAAGCTGAACCCGAACTTAAAATCTTAAAAGTTGAGGTTGACGAGCGTCAAAAACAATTGGCGGATTTACAAGCTGCTTATCAAGAATTGAACGAGATTGTACAAGAGAAATCTACAGCGTACAATCAAGAAAACATTCGTCTGCATCAACAACAAAATAAAGTTTCGGGTATACAAAAAGATTTAGAATACCGCGAAAGTCAAAAAGAAGCTTTAGAACTTCGTATCAATAAAAATAACGCTGAGATGGAACAAATCAAGGTGGATATGAAAGATGCCTTGACTTTTACGGACAACAACGATAATGACTTAAAAGAGCTTTACGAACAACGTGAATCCTTAGAAAAAGCTCTTCATGATATGGAGGAAGAATTCTATGCTTTCCGTAAGCGCTTGAATGATTTGGAAGAAGAAGTTGCTACTTTACGTAAATCAAAAGATCAGTTGGATTACTTGATTACCGAAGTCAAAGACAAGAAAACCACGCTTCAAATTGACTTAAACTCGCTAAAAGAACGTCTTTCGGTAGAATTTAATATTGATATCAAAGAATTGTTGGAAGGCGATTTGCCAGAGATTGAGCATTCTCAAGAGGAATTAGGTTCTATGTGTACGCGTCTTAAAAAGCAATTAGACGAATTTGGTACCATCAACCCAATGGCAAAGGAAGCCTATGACGAGATTACACAGCGTTATGATTTCATCAATAAAGAGAAAAATGACTTGTTGGAAGCTAAAGCTTCATTGATGTCTACCATTGAAGAAATTGATGGCAGCGCAAACGAGAAGTTTATGAATGCATTCAATACCGTTCGTGACAACTTTATAAAAGTGTTCCGTTCCTTGTTTAATGAAGAAGATAGCTGTGATTTAATTCTTTCAGATCCAGCAAATCCTTTGGATTCTGATATTGATATTATCGCTAGACCTAAAGGAAAGCGTCCTTTATCTATCAACCAGCTTTCAGGTGGTGAAAAAACATTGACTTCTACTGCCCTATTATTTTCGTTGTATCTATTAAAACCAGCACCGTTCTGTATCTTCGATGAGGTAGATGCGCCATTAGATGACACGAATATTGATAAGTTCAACAATATTATCAAAGAATTCTCGAATCAGTCACAATTCATAGTTGTTTCACACAATAAGCGTACAATTGCAAGTACAGACATTATTTACGGTGTGACAATGGTCGAGCAAGGAATCTCGCGTGTAGTTCCTGTTGACCTACGCGAAGTAGCTTAAGAAGATTTTATTACATAATTAAACAGCCCTTATTTAGTCGAATAAGGGCTGTTTGTTGTTATGCGTCAAGGGTTAAATAGTGTTAAAGGAAAACAATTTTGTATTCAACTTGTTCTTTTAATATCACTAACATGAAATTACTATGGATAAATTGAAAAAATTTGAATTGATGGCAAAGATTACACGAGAATTAGAAGATGTAAGAAACAGCCAGCAAGCAGTTTTAGAGAAAATTGGGAAAATTGAAGTAGATAATATAGAATTAGGCGATAAACTAATAGAAAGCAAGATCCCCGAAATCTACTCCCGCACTGCAGAAAATGCAGAGGCTATTAAAGCCATTCTAGATGACTTCCAAAATAAAACGGATGAGTTTGGCGAGAAAAACAATGTCGACAAATTGAAAGAACAGCAAGAAATCAATAATCTAAAATAACAAAAGCGATCCTAGGATCGCCTTTTCTGTTATAGGTAGAATTGAATATTACCAAATAACTATTCTTTGATCTTTTGGTACGAACAACTTATCACCTTCTTTTGTTCCAAAAGCTTCATGGAAAGCATCCAAATTGATAATTGGCGCAAAAGCTCTATATTGAGCAGGTGAATGCGGATCTGTTTTTACCTGATTAATTACAAATGCATCTGTAGTCTTAGTACGCCATATTGTAGCCCAAGACAGGAAGAAACGTTGCTCTGGAGTAAATCCATCGATTAATCCTGGATTACCTTTGTCCTGTAAATACATTTTCAATGCATCAAATGCTACAGAAGAACCTCCTAAATCACCAATATTCTCACCTAAAGTGAAACGACCATTCACAAAAACTCCTGGTACCGGTTCATACTTTTCAAATTGAGCAACTAATGCATCAGCAGCAGCCTCAAATTTTGTTCTGTCTTCTTCTGTCCACCAGTTATTCAAGTTTCCATCACCATCATATTGAGATCCTGAATCGTCAAAACCGTGTGATAATTCGTGACCAATAACAGCACCAATACCACCAAAGTTTACAGCAGCGTCAGCTCTGTAATCATAGAAAGGAGCTTGAAGGATAGCAGCAGGGAATACGATTTCGTTATTCAAAGGACTGTAATAAGCATTTACCGTTTGAGGTGTCATTCCCCATTCTAACTTATCTACGGGTTGACCTTGTTTAGCTAAATTTTGTTCGAATCTCCATTTACTAATTGCCGTAACATTTTCGTATAATGAATTACCGATCGCTAAAGAAGAATAATCTTTCCATTTGTCAGGGTAGCCAATTTTTACAGTGAATTTAGAAAGTTTATCTAAAGCTTTTTCTTTCGTCATTGGTGACATCCACTCTAAATTTTTGATATGAAGCTCAAAAGATTTGATTAGGTATTTTACTAATTCTTCACAAGTTTCTTTTGCTTCATGAGGGAAATGTTTCTCTACATAAAGTTTACCTAGCAATTCACCAACATTTCCGTTTACAAACTCCAAACCACGCTTGTCTAAACTGCGTTGCTCTGCTTGACCTTTTAATTTACGTCCGTAGAAGTCAAAAGATAATTTATCTAATTCTTCTGTCAAGTAAGAAGTAGCACCGTCAATTAAATGGAATTTTAAGTAATCTTTGATTACAGTAACATTTTTCTCATTTACGATTTGATCTAAATTTTGGAAGTATTTTAACTCACCAACAATTACTGTATCAGCTTTAAAACCTACTTCTTTTAAGAATCCAGCAACATCAACATTTTTAACCAGCTTGTTCAAATCTTTAACAGCAACTGGGTTATAACGTTTTTGAGCATCACGAGATTCTTCTACAGTTTTCAAGTTTGCTGCAATTGATTTTTCAAATGCAATAACTTTAGGACCTTTTAGATCTTTAGTCTTTTGATCTATCTTACCATACAAGGTGTTGATGAACTCCGAATAATCAGCTAAAGTTTTTCTATTGGCTTCATCATCTTTTTGGTAATATGTACGACCTAATCCAAGCGCTCCACCACCAAGATAAACAGTATTGATTTTAGAGTTTTTCAAGTGTGGACCTACGTAACCTCCGTAAAAAGGATTTCCACCTTCACGACCATATTTTGAAAAATAAGCGGTTAGATCTTTAAGGTTTTTAATAGCGTTGATGTCCGCTAATTGTTTTCGGATAGGTTGTAATCCGATTTTATTACGCGCTTCAAAATCCACATAAGATTTGTACAAGTCAGCAATTTTCTGGCCATCTGATCCTGTGGCATGTGTTTCATTCAAAGCTGTTTTCAAGATTTCCAATACAGCTACGTCTGTGTTTTCACGCAATTCATCAAATGATCCCCAACGCGCTTTATCGGACGGAATTTGTACTGTTTTCATCCAATTACCGTTCACGTAGTTGTAAAAATCATCTTGTGGACGTACGGATTGATCCATGAATGTTTGATTGATGGCTTTGTAGTCTTGCGCAAAAATGAAATTTGAGGCAAGCAAAGCTGCTGTCAAAACAAAAAATTTCTTCATCTTTATAAGCTTAATTTAAAGTGATGTAAATGTTATGCAAACATAATGATTTACATAAGGAATAAAAAGTAACTATTTTGTGTATGTATTTGGAAATAGAGGGAAAAAACTACGTAATTCATTTAAAAACTGATATTGATACCATTTACATGCGTAAAGTTGAAAATGATATAGTTCACTTGAATGTTCCAGCTTTATTTCCTCAAGAAAATCTTATTCATTATATCCAAAAAGAACTTCCAAAAGTAATTCGTAAGAAATCTAAAAAATTAGTATTCGAAGTTTATGAACTCAATATTTTTGGTAGGAATTATCCCATTAAATTAGAGGTAGATGAAACTTCTTACTTAAAAAATAATATACTATACACGCACCCAAAATTTTTAAGCACGAAATCAAGCATTGAAAAGTTAAAGGATAGCTTGTTGCTAAACTTTTTAAATGATAGCATGTCTATGCTAGAAGAAGAGCTGAACATCATTCTTCCTGAAATAAATCTCAAGAATCTGAAAACAAAATATTCTTCAATTTGTCATAATAAGCAACACATCACCTATGCGAAAGCATTAAAAGAGAAATCAAAAGATTTCATCACCTATGTTGTAATACTAACAGTGGGCAAATTTTTAAGATATTCTGAGGATCAGATATATTTTTTATTAAACAAACATGTTTCCGATTGGAGACATTGCGAACGAATATATAAGTATGAGCAACAGTGAGCTACAATTAGAAATAAGTCCAATTAATATAGGAGAACTGGAAAAGGACGCACAAATAATTAGTAAGAATCTAAGTGAAGATAATCTAAGCAAATTAACGGAGTATGTGCTTGATAATCTAAGCAATTTGGATGGAGGTCCCTCAATTAATCGTCTGGAAGTATTAAATTTTAAGTATGATCGCGAGGAACATACAGGTTCTTTTCGGCTTAAATTTCAAATCGATAGACGGTATTGTTGTTCTGATACGGAATCTTGTGTAAACGATTATTTGGATTTTGATTTTAAAGTACATCAAGATAATCTTATCGCAAAGACAGAATATTTTGATTGGAGTTTAAATAATTAGTCTATGCTGAATCAACCTTATAGATATAAAATTAATGAATCATCTTTTGCCCATTACTGGAATGAAGGAGTTGGCGTGCAATTGCTCCAAAAGTTAGGTTTTATTCCCGATTTAAAAGTTGCTGACAAGCTTATTCCATTTTTGTACGAATGGGATCGATTAGGTGATCAATTAGTTTTGGATTTGCACGAGAAAAAAGGCTTTGTTGAGGGAAATAAGTCTTTATATGCTTATCTAAAGGACGAGGTATTACCCTTCGATGAAAAAGTAATTTGGGATACTTTCTTCTCAAAAATTGATGTAAAGCCAACTTGGCTAGATGAGAAGAAATTGAGATTAGGTTCGGAGTTATCTCGTCGTGCGGGTCTTTCCGCATTGATAGTACTTCGTGATTATTGTCTCATGGGCGGTTATGAATCTTCAGCTATTAATAAACCATTGATTTATACCGGTGCTCTTAAAAAAGGTGCTGTGAAAAGATTGACGGATACGGTAAACTTTTGGGTACATATTACCAAGGAAAATGGTTTACAGCGTAATGCTGAAGGATTCCGACAAATCTTTCTCACACGTTTTATACATTCATATTCTCGTATTAATATTCTGAAGCATACGGATTGGGATTCTAATAAATGGGGCATTCCTATCAATATTTGGGATATGCTAGCTACTAACTTAGGATTCTCATCGGTATTTCTGGTAGGTTTGCGCAAAATAGGTATTCATCCCTCTGAGGAAGAAGTTGACGGCTTGTTTCATTTTTGGAAATATGTAGGGTATTTATTGGGTATTCCTTTAGAATTGCTTCCAGAGAATGAAAACGAAGCAATTGAAGCACTGTATCTATGGACTATGACGCAGCGAGAAGGTGATCAGGATAGTAAATCCTTGGCTGATACCTTAAAAGAAGAGCCTGTAATGGCAAATTATCCTAAAAATAAATTGATGCGGATGATGATGCGAGAGGTTCATCTTTTTTACAATCATTTCCTCCTTGGAGATTATTCCTGCGAACTTCTTGGGCTTCCCTCTACGAAAATTGGCCGATTTGGACTAGTCAGTATCTGGAAAACGCGACAAAATGAACGTCTAATCGTTAATAACGAAACACGTATTCAAGCCATTTTGAATGGAGGACGTGAGCAGGAACGTGTTCGCATGATCTATCAGCGGTTCAATACTCAATAATTACAACAGACCTTCATCCCTAAAACTGTAATAGGCTGTATCCGTAAAAATAATATGGTCATTGACTTTAATATCCATAATTTTTGCAGCGTCATTGATTTTATTAGTCAATATTTTGTCGGCTTGACTAGCTTGTAAAGTGCCTGAAGGGTGATTGTGAATTAGAATCATGGAATTGGCTTTGCTCTGTAGCGCGTGACGAAGAATGATTCGTACATCAACAGGTGTAAAATCATTGCCTCCTCTCCCAATGAGCTGCGTGTCCAATACCTTACAGCCTGTATTGAGGGATAGAACCCAGAATTCTTCATGTGGCAAATCCTGTAAATTGGCTCTAAAATATTCGTATACGCGCTTACTAATGTTTAATACTGGAACTTCAATAACTTGCTCATCGCGTCTCCTTCGACCTAGTTCTAAGGCAGCAATAATGGTAATGGCTTTGGCTTCGCCAATTCCACGATAGGCACAAAGGTCAGATACCTCTTTTTTGGACAACGCATTCAGATTGTTGTTCACATCTTTAAGAATACGACGACAAAGTTCTACAGCTGTTTCTTTAGTAGATCCTGATCCAATTAAGATAGCTAATAATTCGGCATCAGTTAATGATCTTCTGCCTTGCTCCATGAGCTTTTCTCGCGGACGATCTGATTCAGCCCATTCGTGGATAACAAGTTTATCCATATCTGTTAGTGTGTAGTAAATAAATGGTTATCATGAATTTACAAAATTGAATCAAACTTAACAAACATTAACATGCTGCTATACCTTCCAAAAAGCCTTTCTTAGGATAAAAAATATTATATTTGTACCTCGTAAAATTTATTTAGAAATGAGTAAAGCAATTATCAAGACAGAAAAAGGCGACATGACTGTACAATTCTATACAGCTGACGCTCCTAATACAGTAGCAAATTTTGTTAAATTGGCTAAAGAAGGTTTTTATGATGGTTTGACATTCCACCGTGTGATCCCTGACTTCGTTATTCAAGGTGGTTGTCCTAATTCTCGTGAAGGTGCTGCTGGAATCCCAGGTACAGGTGGTCCAGGTTACAAAATTGATTGTGAATTGACTGGTGAAAATCAATACCATGACCGTGGTGTATTGTCTATGGCTCACGCTGGTAGAAATACAGGTGGTTCTCAATTCTTTATTTGTCACAGCCGTAATAACACTGCTCACTTAGACCGTAACCATACTTGTTTTGGTAAAGTAATTGAAAACGTTGACGTAGTAGATGATATCCGTCAAGGCGATCGTATTTTAACAATTGAAGTTATTGAAGATTAATTTTATTCCCTAGATAATGAATTTAAGAGCATTAGTATCTGTAACTGGTAAACCAGGATTATTCAAACTAATCGGACAAAATAAAGGCGGTTTTATCTTAGAAACTTTAGATAAAGCTAAAATCAAATCTGTAGTGAATCTTAATACAACTAAGATGGCTACATTGGAAGATATCACGATTTACGGTGAAGAAGAAGAAATCCGTTTGTTAGATGTGTTAGAAACTATCAAAGCAAATGGTGGAAATACACCTGACACTAAAGCTAGCGGTGAGGAATTGCGTAATTTCTTCCGCGAGGTAGCTCCAGGTCATGACGAAGCTAGAGTTTATACTTCTGACATCAAAAAAATTATTTCTTGGTACAATATTATTAAAGAGTTTCCTCTATTTGATGAAGAGGCTCCTGCTCCATTGCAATAATATTTTAAGATTTATAGAAAGGGATTTAATTTATTTAAATCCCTTTTTTTATTTTTAGGGAAATTAACTAACTAAAATATATTTTAATGAAAAAACTCATCACACTATCTTTTGCTCTTTTTTGCTGCATTCTATTTTCTTTTGCACAAGAGAACTCTGTACTTTGGAAAATTTCAGGTAATAATTTAAAAACGGATTCTTATTTAATGGGGACAATCCACATGATGTGTCCAGATGATTTTGTCATGCACGATAAAGTAAAACGCGTAATTGGCGAAGTTGATCAAATATACTTTGAAGTGAATTTATTTAATCCCGAAAATACAGCTTCGATGCAGCAAAAAATGATGACGCCAGTTCCTGATTTTTTGACCAGTTTACAACCTAATCAGATTCAATTAATTGACAGTGCATTGGCAGCCAACCAAATGTCCATCAAAATGTTTGATATGTTGCACCCAGCCATGGTAATGAGCTTATTGAGTTTGAAATCCTTCAACTGTCCAAATCCGTTGGAAGTGAAATCTTTAGAGAATGAAATTAATGTTCTAGCTGAAGGAAAGAAAATCGGCGAATTGGAAACTGTAGATTTTCAATTAGAAATGATGAGCAAAATTGCTACTCCAGAATATTTCTACAATTACTTAAAACTTTATGATGAAGCAGCTCAAATGACACAACGTATGGTAGCTGCTTACAATCAACAAAATCTATCCATTCTTGAAGACATTTTTAACGATCCAAAATGGATGACTCCTGAAGCTTTTGAATTGATGTTGACAAAAAGAAACAACAATTGGATTGAAAACATTCCTGCAATTATTTCTCAAAATAAAACCTTATTTGCTGTAGGAGCGGCACACTTAATCGGTGAAGTTGGTTTGATTAAATTATTACGTGATAAAGGTTACACCGTAACACCTGTATTGAACTAAATATTTTAACATAAATGAAGAGAGGCATACAAATTTGTATGCCTCTCTTCATTTATTGGTTCTTCTTATATTTCATCATCCAATCGTAAATGGCGTCCTGATGAAAAAGTTTTTCAACGCTACCGTGCTTTCCTCCTCGAATAATGGTTAATGTAGCATCCGCATCTTTATTACATCTTTTGATGGCATTAAATATCTTCTTGGATTCTGAAGCAGGCACTGCCCTATCTGCACTACCGTGCTGAATCCACATCGGAACCTTCGTCAGATTGCAGGCATCATTGACATTTCCACCTCCACAGATGGCTACAGCTGCTGCTATGCGATCTGGATATTTGCCCGCAACATGCATTGTGCCATATCCCCCCATACTCATTCCGCACACATACACACGAGAAGGATCTGCATCATAATTGTCCAGTACATAATCTATTACCTCCATGACATGATCAGGATTCCAGCCTTTATTGGTTTGAGGAGCTACGATAATTGCATTTGGTAACTCATGACCTCGGTTTTTAGCATAGAGAACACCATATTTTTTCACTTTTTCCAAATTGGTTCCTGATAAACTTTTTCCGTGCAAAAATACTATAACAGGTAGCTTCCCTGTTGCCTTTCCATTTTCAGGTATATGAAGTAAAAAATTATAAGTTGTTTTATTTTTTATGGGTAAAGTTTCTTCTGCTTTGGAAACAAAAATTTGCATTGTTATAAATAGAAAAACCAATAGTCTGAACATAAAAACTTGTAGTCTAGAATTTTTATAGTCCCAAAACTACTAAAAATTAGTTAAATGAAAATTTACAATGACTTTATTATGACAATTTAGATTTATTGTGTAATATTAAATTATAATTTGAAAGACATGAGAAATAATAAAAAAGCATTTTTCTTCACCGGAATATTAGCATTAGTAATTGCTGTAAGTGCATTTACACAGCCAGGACGGACTAAGAACGAAAAACCTCAAAACTTAAAAGTGTTACCTAAAAATATTTCTGATGAGGAATTGACTAAGGTTATGCGTGGATTCAACGCAGCATTAGGTGTTAAATGTAATTATTGTCATGCTCCAAAATCTAATGGTGATAAAGGTATGGACTTTGCGAGTGATGCGAATCCGAAGAAAAATATCGCTCGCGAGATGATCAAAATGACCAAAAAAATTAATAAAAAGTATTTCAATAAAGAGCATGATGGTGTCGTTAAAAACATCACTTGTGAAACGTGTCATAATGGTCACGACGAACCCAAAACTTTCGCTCTAGCTAAATAGTTTGAAATCCTTTTTCTATATCCTATTTCTGATATTTTCTTCTTTGATCTGCAATGCACAGGTTAAAGAAGAAAATGAAGAATATGTAGTATTTGACTTAACAGCATATGAGCCTATGCGAAATAGAGCGATTACTGCGGTTCATAACAAAGAACTTCAAAAACGAAAAATCTATCTTAGATAGCTGTTATGCCGTGAATAGTTTGGACACGATGGTTATTGCCTTACTGCATGATACGCTGCTTATGAAGATCAATACTCAAAGAGAACCAAATAAAAACTTAACAGATATAAAAAATTGGGAAACACAATATCCTTTTCTTAAAGAAGACAAAAGATTGCAAGAAATAAAAGTAAAGGATGCGGTTAGTTTGGGTATGCAATCCTTTGATTCGAAAAACATACACTCAGCAGAGAGTTTGACTAAATTGATAATAAAAACAATACAGGAAAGTAACACTCCTACTTCATTAAAGAAAATCCCGAATGTGGATGCCCTGATTTACAATGTTGGGATGCAATTATTTTATGATAAACAATTCAAATCGGCATATTATCTTTTCTCCTCAGGCACCAACTTTTTTCCCAAAGATAAAAACATGAATACAATGTATAAATTATCCAAAGAAAGAATTCAAACGAAAAAAAAGATACTTTTCCACTATACCTTTAAGGCTCATCTAAATTCAGTATTTTTATAATCGCTCAACTATCATTTGCGTACATGAAAATACTACACACCGCTGATTGGCACTTAGGCAAAAAGCTCGATTATATAAGTCGTTTAGACGAACAGAAAGAAGTACTACAAGAAATTTGTGAGATAGCAGAACAACAGCAGGTTGATTTGGTTATCGTTGCTGGAGATTTGTTCGACACCTTCAACCCTCCTGTCGACGCTACAGAATTATTATATCAAACGCTAAAAAGACTGACGGCTAATGGTACAAGACCTGTGCTTGCAATCGCAGGCAATCATGATTCACCTGATCGCATTGATTCACCAGATCCTTTAGCTCGTGCTTGTGGTATTATATTTATCGGCTATCCGCATGCAGAGGTCAAACCTTTTGAACTAGACAATAACTTTGCTATAATAAATTCCGATAAAGGATTTTTAGAAATTAAATTAAATCATATTCCTTTCCCTGTTCGCATTTTAACTACAGCATATGCGAATGAACTTCGTTTGAAACAATTCCTTGGCATTGAAAACAAGGGTGAGCAACTCAATGAAGTTTTGCGTAACACTTGGCAGAACCTCGCCAATCAATATTGTGATACAAATGGCGTCAATTTACTTACCGCACATTTGTACATGCTGCAGCGTGACGGAGAAATCCTTGAAGAGCCCGAAGGTGAAAAACCGATTAAAATCGGAAACGCGGATATCGTTTATTCTGACGCCATTCCAGCTCAAATTCAATATACGGCACTAGGACATTTGCACCGATATCAATTTATCAAAGGACATCAAAGTCCTGTGGTGTACTCCAGTTCTCCTCTAGCCTATTCTTTTTCGGAAGCGGGGCAAGAAAAGAAAGTTGTAATTGTCGATGTAGAACCAAATCAAGAAGCTCGCATTCAGGCTCTACCATTAAGAAGTGGCAAACAGTTGTGCCGCAAAACATTTTACGAAGTAGATGAAGCGGTAGCTTGGTTGCACGAGAATCCCTATACCTTGGTCGAATTAACGATGGTTAGTGATACATTCATGACTTCTGCGGATTTGAAAAGAATTCATGAAGCACATGATGGTATAATTCATATTATCCCAATTGTAAATAAGGCAGATAGTCCTACAGAAGCTACTGAGCAGGTCAAATTAAATCAGGATATCCATTCATTGTTTGGAGATTATTTCAAAAGTAAATATGGTCAAGAGCCAAACGAGGAATTGAAGGAATTGTTTAGAGAGGTATTAACGCATTCAAAAGAGGGGGAAGAATAAGATGTTGCCATTATATTTAAGTATCGAAGGATTATATTCTTATCAGCAAAAGCAAGAAATTGATTTTACAGCCCTCACCGAAGCGGGACTTTTTGGAATATTTGGTTCCGTAGGTTCGGGAAAATCCTCTGTGTTGGAAGCAATAGGCTATGCACTCTATGGCGAAACCGAAAGACTAAATAGCAAAGAAAAGCGTACCTACAATATGATGAACCTGAAATCATCACAGGTGATCATAGATTTTCAGTTTTTAAATTTTGAAGGTCGTAAGTTTCGTTTTGTCGCGCAATGGAGACGAAAGAAAAAATTTCAGGATATTACAGATCATGAGCGGAGTGCCTATGAATGGATAGATGGCAATTGGTCACCAATGGAATCGAATGATGGTGCTGCGGTTACTAATTTATCTTATTCCAATTTTAGAAGAACCATTATTATTCCTCAAGGACAATTCAAAGAGTTTTTGGAACTAAAAGGAAAAGATCGTTCAGACATGATGAAGGAGATTTTCTTTCTGAACCAATATGATCTTGGACCAAAAGTCTCTGGCCTGATGGCTGATAATAATAAGAAATTAGAACATCTCAAGGGGGCTTTAAGTGGCTTTGAAGAAGTGAATACCGAAATTATTGAACTAAAAAACCAACAATTTCAAGAGCTTTCCATTAGCTTAGAAAGCTTTAAGAAGGAATTTGAACAGCTTGATTTTCACTTCAAGGCTTTACAAATCGCGAAACAAAATCGGATCGATTTAGAGATTAAGCAAGGTGAATTGGCAGCTTTGAATGAAAGAAAGCCTGCCATCCAAAAAATTGAAGCCGAACTCAATGAGTATGAATTGGTGTTGAATAATTTCAGAGAGCCACTTAATAATTTAAGTCAGATTACGACGAGTAAAAATGCTTTACTGACTAAAATTGAAGGTTTAAAAGAATCTAAAGATGCTACTAAAATAGCTTTGACAGAAGTCGAGCAAGCACTGGAACTGCTTCTCCCACAATACCAGAATTTAGATAACCTGAAAGCCGAAATTCAGGATATTAAACGACTTATTCAGAATGTTGAGTTTGCGAAAATTAAAGCGGTCAAAGAAGTTGGTATTATTAAGGGAAATGAGTTTCTGAATGAACAAAAGCAAATTGCTGAAACTTTACTTAAAGATATTGAACAACAAGAATCTGCGATAGAACAACTTAAATCGTCTCGTATAAATTCGTCCGAATTATTAGCTATAGATTCCTGGTATCAAAGAAATGAACAGTTGGTTCAGGATTTAAAAGAGGAACACGAACGTATCACTAATTTCAAATCACAAATTGAGGAACTAAAAAATCAATTTGTGGTGAATGGCTATACTCAATCTGAATGGCAGCAACAAATTGAAGATAAGTTTGAAGGTATGCAACAACGTGATACCGCACTGAAGCAACGAGATAGCGACATTCGCCTCAAACAAGAGCTTTCGCACTATATTCACAGTCTGCATGATGGCGAGCCTTGCCCACTTTGCGGATCAGCTGAACACCCCTCGCCTATGGAAATAGAAGCTTTGGATGAAGAAATCGCACGATTACATTCAGAAAAAAATCAATTACAGCAAGAAAAGGAAATATTAGAAAAACAAAAAGCAGAATTACAGCTTAACAGTAGAATATTGGCTGAAAAAGAAATTGAATCCACTAAACTACAGCAGGAAATCACGAAGATTGAAAATCTATTTCAACTTCATCAACAGGCATTTGTTTGGGATGATTTTGATAAAGATAATCGTGCGTTTTTTGAAACGAAAAAGAATGAAATATTTCAATTAGAAGATCAACTCAAAAAGCTTGAAGAAGAGTTGAAATCAAAACGTGATTTATTGCAGACCACGAACGATAAAATTCAAAAAGCTGAAGTAAAGCTGAATGAATATCAAAATGAAATCAATGTTCTGGATGCTAATATCAGACAGAATCTACAGCAAATACAAGCTATAGAGGCTGCAGCATATGCGCAATATGATAAAGATGTACTAGAAGATAAAGCGCAAAAAACGCAAACAAGCATCGATAAGATCATGCAAGATTATGAGCTTTTTACCAAGCAATTGTTGAGCTATAGAACCCGATATGCCCAAATAAAAGGAACATATATCGAAGCGCAAGAACAACACGCGCTCTACGCAAATCAGCTTAAAGAAATACAGCAATCCGTAAATAAATTATTGAATGAACTTAATTTTCCTGATGTAGCAACTGTTAAGTCGATATTAGATAAAAACCTTAATACCAGCGTGTCAAGAAAATCAGTTCAGGATTTTTATGTCGCCTACTCCACATTGGAGAATCGAATTCAGGAATTACAAAAGATTGCGGAACAGGATAATTATTCAGAAGATAGATTCAACGAATTGTCTCATTTAATTCAACTTAAAAAAGAAGAATTAAATCTGCAGATCGAAATTTATGGTGCTTTGAAAGACGATTTAGACCGCTTGAAGATTGAACTAGCGAAGAAGCAAGAATTGCTCCTAGAATATCAGAAACTTGATACCCGCAAGAAAAACTTAGATGTTCTGTTCAATATGTTCAAGGGAAATGGTTTTGTAAATTATGTTTCAAGCATTCATTTGCAGAGATTGTGTGAAATTGCAAATCATCGTTTTCATCGTTTGACCAAAAATCAGTTGAGCTTGGTCATCAATGAGAATAATGAATTTGAGGTTATAGATTACTTAAATAATGGCTACCGACGTTCAGCCAAAACGCTGTCTGGCGGTCAGGCTTTTCAAGCTTCCTTGTGTTTGGCTTTAGCTTTGGCAGAAAATATTCAGTCTTTGAATAAAGCAGATAAGAACTTCTTCTTTATTGACGAAGGCTTCGGTACACAGGATTTGGAAAGCATTAATACGGTATTTGATACCTTACAATATCTACATCAAGAAAATCGCGTTGTCGGTATTATTTCTCACGTGGAAGAATTGAAAGAACGTATGCCTCGTTCTATTACAGTGATGAAAGATTTAGAAAAAGGAAGTCAAATTATGTTAAACTAAGATAAAATAATAAATTGATTTAAAGCGTATTACGTTATTTTTGGTTTGAAAAACAGCAATAAGTTTTTGTTATGTTATAAAATAAGAGAGTATCCCCTGCACCTGTCTAATACAAGGCAGGGGATTAATATTTTAGCCGTTAATAGGATTTGGGAAACAATGAATATAAATGGATGTGCCTATATTCTTTTGCGACTCGATTTTGATGGATCCGTTAAGATTCTGAACTCGAGAAAATAAGCTTCGCATTCCTAAACCTCCTTTATTTTTTGCTTCTTCCACATCCATTCCTTGACCATCATCTTCAATAGATATTATCACCATACCAGACTCCTTGTCTGTTTGTATTTGAACTAAAACATTTTGCGCCTTAGCATGCTTTACAATGTTATGTAAAACTTCCTGGATTATACGATATAGCGTGATTTCATCTTCTACCATGATATTTGTAGGTACACTGATGATTTGAAGGCGAATTTGAAATTGCTCGTTTTGAATCTTTTTACAATACTGTTTTATTGCTTCTAGCAAACCAAATTTTTCTACAATAAGAGGTGTTAGATTATAGACAATTCGATTTAATTCTTGTTTAGTTTCGTCAGTGTATTCTAATATTCGGTTAGTATGCTCAGTCTGTGCAGGATTTAATTTCGTAGATTCTTGATAGCTGTACATGGATATCTTAATGGATGACAATAAACCGCCAATGCTATCGTGAAGATCTGTAGCAATTCGATTTCGCTCACGATCTTCCACTTGCTTAAGCAATTGCATTTCATCAATCATTCTGTTATTTTCTTCTTCCTCCAATTTAGCTTTCAATAAGTCATATTCTTGTTTAGCCAGAATTTTATTGTGTTTTTGAGCTCTAATAACCAAAAATAAGACTATAAGTATTAAAATTAAAGAAACGGCAAGTCCAGCAATAAACAAACTATTTCGTTGTTTTGTCAATTCTGCTTTCTCATTACTAATTTTTAGGTTTTCTATTTCAGCTAATTTCTCATCGAACTTCATGTTGTAACTAAGTTCTTCGGCATATAATTGCTGATTTTTAAACTTTTGTTCATTCATGAATGTGAACAACATGTCATACGTCTCAAAAGCCTTATCATATTGCCCATTTGCTTTATAAGCATCTATCAAACTTTTCAACACGTAATAACGATAATGCGCAAAATCCTTATTATTGTTGGCAATAACTGTCTTATATTTTTCTATGGCTGCTGCAAATTGTTTGCGTAAAACCAAAACTCTGGCTTGCATAAATTGGTTATACAAAATTTCCGAAGTGTCCGGTACACTTGTGGCAATTTGGTAGCCTTCATTCAAAAGTTGATTTGCCTTTTCGTACTCGCCTCTATAAGCTTCAGTCAAGCCTAATAAACTTTTTATTCTCGCATTGAACAAAGGATGAAGTTATGCACGTTTTATATTATTGGCAATGGTGATATATTTTCGAACACTGTCTATTTGGTTTTTTTAAAATAAACTGAGGCAATGAAAATTTCTGTTGCACCCGCAAAACCCGGATGATAAACAAAATCTTCTTCGATAAATATGCCTTTATATAAATGCTCTAAAGCTTTGTCAAGTTCATTAAATCCATAATAATAACTTCCAATTCTATGGTGATAGTTCCTTATTATCTGAGGATTTTTCGTTTTAAGGATGATGGGGTGAATATCTGCAAAGACTTTTAATCTCGTGTGATCATGCCCCTTATTTGCATAGGCATTAGCTAGATTAGAATTTAGCAAAGCTACCTTTTCCAGAATTTCTGTCTTTTGATTATCTTCAATATATTTTAATGCTTGCTTCGCTATTTCTATACATTTATCTACGTCGGTAAATAAGAAACAAATCGCATACTTATTTAATGTGTTTGCATAAAATAAGGTATCAGAAGTGTAAGTTGGGTTATTTAAAATATTCTTTTCAATATAGTCAATAACAAATGGTGCGTTATTTGCAAAATTAGTATTTAGTAAATCCGTGATATGATCACGGACTTTATTATAATCCTTCTCTTTTTTTATTACATTTTCAAGCGAATCATTGAAACGTAATAAGTCTTTTGATATAGGATTACTATAACACTGAAATAAAATAAATATAAAAAACGTGACTAATACCGTTTCTTTGATTTCATAGAAAGGCAGTCTTTGTGGAAATATTTTTAAAGATAAGATTTTCTTATTTAAGAAATTTATAGTTTACAAAGAAATTTTTATTTTATCAGGATTATATAAAAATATTAATAACAAAAAAGGCTAAGTGTTAAACATTTAGCCCTTCCCCTTGAATATAATTAATATCTAACATTAAGCTACTTGCGCTTCCTTTTTGGTCTTGTTAATTTTTATTTGCAACAGAATCACAGACAAAATCAAAGTTACACCTGCAATAATAACTAAACCCCATACTGAACTTGTAACCATATCCACCGTGCCTTTCTCCACGATCAACGTACGGAAAATTTTAAGGTAGTGAGTTAACGGAATACAGTTAGCTATATTAACAACCCAATTTGGCATTTGACTCAAGGGCCAAGTAAAACCACTTAGAATAAAAGATGGGGTTGCTATAACCATTAAAATTTCCGTTGCTTTCA
Source organism: Sphingobacterium sp. SGL-16 (assembly GCF_011043515.1). Classification (NCBI taxonomy): domain Bacteria; kingdom Pseudomonadati; phylum Bacteroidota; class Sphingobacteriia; order Sphingobacteriales; family Sphingobacteriaceae; genus Sphingobacterium; species Sphingobacterium sp. SGL-16. The sequence goes on from NZ_JAAKGQ010000002.1 coordinate 37,878, forward strand.
GTTGATTTGGAATAGCAATACTTACTAAAATTCCTAAAAAACCTACTGCCAATAAGAATAATACCGAAGTACCCCAAAATGCAAAACCTTCTACATGCAATGGCATTCTATACAGTAATGAATAACCATAATATAAGGCATAAATTAAAACGGACATCAGTAAGTACGGGGTAATTTTCACCAATAATAGCTCAAAAACATTCGAACATTTGAATATTAGCTCACTGAAAGTTCCTTTTTCAAATTCCGAAGCAAAACTCAATGCCAATCCTAGCATCATGACTTGTTGAAATACCGTCAAGAGTACCCCTGGTAGCATAAAGTACAGGTAGTTACCCGAACGGAAATTTTGTCTGATGATGGTGGTTTTAAATGGCTCATATTGTTGTGAAGCGATATACGAAGGAACCCCTTTTTTCTCCAACCCTTTGATCTGAATTCCTGCTTTCAACGTACCTGCACACACATTCACCGCCATCATTGCATAGTTAGAAGTCACCGTGTTTGAGGCATTCACAAACATGGTGACTTCTGTAGGACGGTTGTAATTAATATCCGAAGAAAAATTCTTTGGAATATTGACCACTACTGTAGCTTCTTTACGTAAAGCTTCCTCATGCGAATTGAAATTATCATTTAAGATCGAAGCAACATAAATCACTTCATTCTCATTGAACATATCAATCAATTGTTTGGAAAGCGGTGTTTGGTCCTCATCCACCACGATGATAGGAATGTGTGTTACAGTACCTTTTTTGTAAACCGAACCAACCAACAAACCATACATCAAAGGAGCGCCAAGAAAAAGCATCACCAATACCTTATTCTGAAAGAATAACTGGAATTCTCTTTTGACTAAACTTATAAAGTTTTTCATGATTTCCTTATTTAGTAGATTCTACAACAAATGTAGCTTTAGTCAATAATTCTTTGCTAGAAGTCGTATCCGTAGGTTTCAGACGAATCTCAAACATAGCTTCTTGTTGTTCGAAGTCTGGATAAGCTGTACTGATATTCGCATAGGACGTCAATGTTTTTATTGTTTCTACCTTAGCTTGAATCTGTTTATTATCCAAATAAGGAATGCTCAACGTTTTGACAGCACCTTTTTGGAAATCTTTTACTTTACTTTCTGGAACGGTCACGCGGAAATAAGTTCCTTCTGTAATGTATCCTGAAGCTAAGCTATAGCCAGCCAACGCTAACTCCCCTACTTTCAGATTGATAGTTTCAATAGACATATCCTGTGGCGCAATGATATAACGTTCTTTGGCAGCCACATTCACTTCAGAAACTGCTCCTAAAGCACGTTCTTTTTGACCCAAGGCCATTTTTTGCTGCTCAATACGTGCACCATGATTTACATCCGCGATTTCTGCTTGCGCAGCCAAATATTGGTTTCTAGCGCCCTGGTATTTAGCATATACCTCGTCGTATTTTTGTTGTGAAACCAACGAATCCTGCAATAGATTACGCATTCTATCCAAAGACTTTTGTGCAAACTCATATTGCTCTTTTAATCCATCCACCTTAGCGCGCAATTGTTGCAATTGACCATCAGTCGCTCCTTTTACCGCCATATCGTATTGCGCTTGCGCCGATTCTAATGCTCCCTGAGCCTGTGCCGCTTTGGCGTCCACTTCGGGTAGTTCCAGAATAATTAGTGTGTCTCCTTTATGTACGAATTGTCCTTCTTCTACTAAAATCTGCTGAATTTTACCTGGGATTTTAGTCGTTACGGATAATTGTTCTCTTTCTATTTTACCCTCAATTTTCTTTTTTGCTTTCTCTGATGAGCAACTTTGCAACACCAATAAAAGACCTAAAGTATATGCTATATTTTTCATAGTTATCTACTAATGGTTTGATATAAATTACCGTTTGATTTCAACACTTCTGTAGCCGCTGTACGCTGACTTAAAATTTGATTGTAATAATTCAAAGATTGTTTGTAATACTCGTTCTCCGCTTCCAATCTTTCTGTGACATCTTGTAAACCTTCTTCAAACTGACGTGAAGCTAAATACATATTGTTTTTAGCAATAGTCATCTGTTGTTGGTTTACAGAGATTTTTTTCATAGCTAATTCATAATCCGATTTGGTCTTCCGTTGCAAAAGACTCAGCTTTTCTTTTGTGTCTTCTAACTTATTGTTGTTGATTTCCAAATCCAATTTAGCTTTCTCGACAGCAGCTTTATGAGATTTACCTTCGAAAATATTCCATTTCATTCCCACACCGACAGCAAAAGTTGGCGCCATTTGAAAATGATTGGATTGTAATTTCAAATCTCCCAATTGAGGAACGTCTTTTATAGTCAATTTACTATCAAAAGCATTTAAATAGGAAATATTACCAAAAGCGAATAACATAGGCAATTGCGCGCCCTTTTCTTTTTTCAGTGCAAACTCATATGCTTTTTGTGAAGTTTCTAAAGTTTCTATTTCTTTTCGGTTCATCGCTGTAGCATCCTCAGCCAACAGGATTTCTTGTAATGGATACGAAACTGCTTGTAATTCTTCCATTGGAAGTCCTGTTAATTCTTCCAACTTATAATACAACAATTCGCGGTTGCTTTGAATTTCTGCACGCTTGCTTTCCAGTTCTAGCATAGCTAACTTAATTTTATCGCGATCATAAGGAATCGCCACCCCATTTTCAATAGCTTTAACCACTTTAAGATGTTCCTTATTCAGACGTTTTTCGGAGTCATTAATCAACACATCAACTTCTTTTAGTAACATTAGCTGATCAAAAGAAGTGATTACGTCCTGTGCCAATTGATCATATCCAGCTTCAGTCATGAGAGAAAGTGCTTTTTGCTTTTGCTCTAAAGCCTTTTGACCATTGGTAATTTGTAAACCACTAAAAATAACCTGTGTAGCAGTCACGCCTGTTGCAAAGACTTGAGAAGAAACATTGCCTTTGGTAGTGCCTTCGAAGAGATTAATTCCTGTAATCGGTAACTGTTGGGTGGGTAAATCCACGTCAAGTCCCGTATTCACGTAACCATACAAAGCATTCATAGATACTTTAGGGAGTAATTTTCCCCTTACATCTTCCCTATCCAAAGCCACTTTTTTATTTTCCAAATTGGCATTCTGGATAGATTTATTGTGTCTAATAGCTGATTCCACTGGACTACTAAATAAATTTAATTGCTCTTGTGCAAATAAACTGTCATTTAGTGTGCTACACAAACACAAACCTACAGTAACTAATAGTGTATTTTTTTTCATAAAAAGATCTTCTGACTTTTATAACATCACAAAGATCAAGATTGTTTCATAATAAAATTTTCAGATATCTTAAAAAATGAAATTACTTCATTCCTCGAATAACAGAAAGAGTTTGTTGAGAAACTCCCAAATATGAAGCAATATGTCCTAAGGAAGCATTTTGTAATAAGGTAGGATTTTCAGTTAATAAAGAAGCATATCGTTCATGCGCCGTCTCAAACTGACTGTTATAAAATCTTTTAGAAAAAGAAATTAAATTATCTAATAATATTTTTTCAATAATATGATTTATGGTGATGTTTTTATTGGCTAGTTCACGGATTGGTGCAAAAGGAATTTGAATAATCTTGGAAGGAGCTAACGCCTGAAACCCAAATAAAGTTGGCTTTTGGTAAAATACACTCTCTATACCTGTACTAAATGTATTTTCACCGTAGAAATAATGCGTAATATCTTTCTTGTTCTTATAATAATACACCCGAGTAAATCCTGATTCGATAAAATAGATATGCTTCAAATAGCTATTTGGTTCAAAAATCAAATCTCCCTTCCCGTATTCCTTCGTTTCGCTGATCGATTCAAAGAAAAATTCCAATTCCTCATCTATATGATACAAATTTTTGAAATGCTCAATTAAAGTCATAGACAAATATAGAAATCAAAAGATAAGCGAAGAAACCAGATAATATAATTATATTAGATATATAAATAATCACCAATATTATGAAAAGGACAATTGTATTTTTCCTAGCTTATTTCTCTTTGGCCGTAACATTTGCCCAATATAAGGAAACAAGAAAAATTGCTAATCATCATGGAATATCAGTCGCTACGAGTCTAAATGCCGCTTATGTGGAATCAGATAGGAACGAAATAGTGTTAGAGAGTGAAAAGAAAGATTACCTTGATTTAATTATAACTGAAATAAAAAATGATGTATTAACTATTAGATATAAACCTAATACATCAATTAGAACTTCAAAACCAAATAAAGTTACCATTTACTCCAATTCTAAATTAAAAGTATTAAAAGCTACTTCAAGTGCTACTTTACATGTGGATGCTCCAATTACTTCATCTCCCGTGTCTATAGTAGCTAATTCATCCGGAAAAATCAGCGCAAGACATATTAAAGCTGATAATATGGACATCGAAGTCACATCTTCTGGAAAATTTGATTCACACATCTTAGCGAGCACTGCCGTAATTGAAGCTTCAAGTTCAGGTAAGATCTCCTTGGCTGGAAAGATAGATAATTCAACAATCGATATGAGTTCGTCTGCATCTTTAGATTTAGAAAAAGTAACTATAAAGAATTTGGTTTGCAAAGGTAGTTCCTCGGCAAAGTTAGACATTAGTACAGCTAATACATTAAAGAGCAATCTTTCCTCCTCTGCTAAAATTTCTTATGCAACTCAGCCGACTCAAATTTTGGAAAACAAAACATCCTCAAGCGGCAGATTAGTTAAAAAGTCATAAGGAAGGTTTTGATCTTGGAATATTTGCATAAATTATTTGATAAATAAGAATATTTATCTACCTTTGCACTTCCGTAAGTACGGAAAATTTAAATTAACATAATTATTTAAAAACAATGCAACAGTACGAATCTGTAATCATTCTTACCCCGTTGCTTTCAGAAGATGCTGCGAAAGAGGCAATTGCTAAATTCAAAAACATCTTAACAGAAGGCGGAGCCGAAATTATCGCTGAAGATAATTGGGGTTTGAAAAAATTAGCGTATCCAATCCAGAAAAAAACTACTGGATTTTATCACTTAACTGAATTCAAGGCTCCAGGTGAATTAATTAAAAAATTAGAGGTTGAATACAAACGTGATGAGCGTGTGATGCGTTTCTTAACTATCGCGCTTGATAAGCACGCTGTAGCTTACAACGAGAAAAAACGTAGCGGTGCATTCAACAAGAAAGCTGAAACTAAAACTGAGGAGGTAGCAAACTAATGGCAAACGAAAACATCCAATACGTGACTGCTCCTAAAGTAGAGGACAACCGTAAAAAATACTGTCGTTTCAAAAAGAATGGTATCAAATACATCGATTATAAAGATGCTAACTTCTTGTTGAAATTCGTTAACGATCAAGGTAAAATCTTACCTCGTCGTCTTACTGGTACATCATTGAAATTCCAACGTAAAGTTGCTCAAGCTGTGAAACGTGCGCGTATCGTAGGCTTATTACCTTACGTAGCTGATTCATTAAAATAAGGAGGATACGATAAATGGAAATTATATTAAAACAAGATGTTAAGCACCTTGGTGAGAAAGACGATATCGTAGTAGTAAAACCAGGTTACGGTCGTAACTACTTAATTCCTCAAGGATTTGCTACATTAGCAACTTCATCTGCTAAAAAAGTATTGGCTGAGAACATCAAACAAGCTCAGTTCAAACAAGACAAAATCAAGAAAGATGCTACAGAATTAGCTGCTAAATTAGAAAACGTTAAGTTGTCTATCGGTGCTAAAGCTGGTGAGTCTGGTAAAATCTTCGGTAAAGTAAATAGCATCCAAATCGCTGATGCATTGAAAGCTCAAGGTTATGACGTAGACCGTCGTCGCATCACTTTCGAAGTAGAGCCTAAAACTGTAGGTGAATACATCGCAAACTTAAACTTACACAAAGAAGTGAAAGTTCAAGTTCCTTTCGAAGTTGTAGCTGAATAATTAGTTATTCGCTCAAAATATAAAGGAGATAACCCATGGTTATCTCCTTTTTTGTTATGTTTGTGTTTCAATAAAATGTATTCACTATGAAACCAAAAACTATAATCATCGCTATACTTCTCGCTTTAGTAGGAATTATTTTATTCAATAATAAGGAAGAAAGTTCGTTTTGGTTATTCGGTGATATCCGCACTTCAAAACTTTTAATTCTTGGTATCTTCTTTTTGCTAGGTGTGATTACTGGAGGAATACTTTTTAGACGAAGAAAGAAACATCCTTCAGAATATGGCATAAACAATCCTGTTTTCGAACCTCGTGTTGAGCCAACAACTGCAGATGATAATTATATCGATTCTCCATACAAACCAAACGATGGTTTATCAGATGAGGATAGAGAGTTCTTGAGAAGAGACTAAACAACAAAAGCGTCATAAAATGACGCTTTTGTTATGTCTGAGATTTTATTTTACTTGATTAAATTCTTTAGTAAAAATACAGGCAAATTTGTTGATGTACTGTCAGAAAGATTTCCTTCTATTTTATCTACAGAAATTTTATTTGGCAAACTAATAGTTGATTTACCTTGTGTAACAACGGATAAACTAGAGATTGTCGTAGGACCATTTGGCTCTTCAATAGCAAATCTGGAATTCTCGGCCTGAACGGCTAAACCTTTAAGCGTGGATGGCTGTAGTTTAATCGAAGAATTTGTTAGTTTAAGATTTAGGTTTTCCAAATTCCCAATTTTGAATGTGTTATCAATAGATGAATTCGTTAAACTCAGATCCAAAGATTTTAAACTTTCATTTTCTATATTATAAGATCCCCATGAAGCATTAAGGAAGTTCAATTTCAATGAATCTTCTGACGTAACCAAATTATCTAGATTTAAATTTGACAAAGTCACATTCTCAAAATGAGGCGCGTACAAGTAAACATGTAAGTGATGATATGACTTTGTTTTAAAGTTTAATATAAGTCCATTTTTATCGGATAAAACCTCTACTTCATTTGTCTCAGAATTACTTTTGAATCCATAAGTCTCATCTTTAATTAAATGCAGTTGCACTCCCCTATGGTGTTCACTATTTAATTTTATACTGCTGTAAGTTTTTAGTTTAGACGCCTTCAAGTATTTACTTTCTGACGAGAAATTTTTGGATTCATTTTCCATGCTCTTCCAATATTCTTGACTATCGATACCACCAACATTAGCAACAACGACAATACTCAAAATTAGTGTAAATAAGCCTACGCCTAGCCCTATTAATAATTTATTACTTAATTTCATTTTAGTTCGATTTATAATTTTCATTAATGAAAGCATCATATCTCTCCTTCAATTCCTCTAATGAGATATCAAGAAGATAGATATTTTTGAAAACTTGAGGAAGATCTTCCTTCACGAAGATTTCTTTCTTATACTTTTTTATTTGTGAAAAAGAATCTGGTGTCACAAAAAAACCAACGCCACGCTTATTCGAAATAATACCTTGCTGCTGCAAAAAATCATAAGTACGCATGACTGTATTTGGATTCACGGCTATTTCAATAGCCAACTCACGCACGGACGGTAGTTTGGAATCTATTGGCAACTTACCAAGCAGAATATTCTCACAAATATGATCTACAATTTGCAAATAAATTGCTTTATTTGGGTTAAAATCCATATTAAGCCTCCTTTTCTTTCAATCGAACATATGTGATTGCCCACAAAATAATTGTTATAGTCCACCCCAGAACAGCAAATAAAAACAACATTAATTTTTTATTGTCTATATAATCATTTTCTTCTAATTGCATATGTCCTAAAAAGAATAATCTATAAATACTATAAATTAGAAAAAAACAAAGTCCAGCATATACCGCAACAGATACTATTGTTTTGATAAAGTGCTTGTTCTTAAAATATATTGAGCCCAGCAAAAAAAGCGCATTAATAGTAAACGGTAGAAATACAAAATATTTCACTGGATCTATATATATTATTTTGTGCAAGTAAGGTAAATTATCGCGTATTATTTCTTGACCATTTTCTATGTAAGATGTCGTACTTGTCGTAAATGATCTTACGTAATTCATAAACCCAAAATCTACAATATGGAATAAAAGTAAATATGTCACAAATCCCAAACCAGCTATGTAGAATATGCCTGCAAGAAATTTTTCAAATTTAGAAGCCGGAACTAATATCTCCGCTATAGCTGCATTGGATTTGCCGTAATTTTTGAAATAAGAACTAGCTGTTAGAGAAATATAAAGAAGTCCAAGAATAATAAATAAAGGAATTCGGAATCTAAAATCATTATTATATGTAGCAATATCACCTTCCTTAAAAATTTTGTAAAGTTCATTCCCATAGAAATAAAGAATTATTGCCAACAAAACACCAACAATAAGGAAATACTCTTTTTTATAAGATTGCCATTGTCTACCAATTAGCAATTTGAAACGATTAAAATCAAATGTATTATTCATGTTCTGTGGTTAAAATTGGTTAGTAATTTTTTCATTTTCTACGGTTACCGCATTGAACAGCAATTCAAGATCAATTTTCGAATCTTCAAAATCAGCATTCGTTGAGATAACATTGTATGCTCCAATTCCTTGTTCAGCATACAGTATATCTTGGCTCAATTCCGTCACTTTTTTAAAGTGCAAACGATCTGCAATAGTTTGAATGGATTCATTCAACACGATACGATGTTGATCCAATATAATCACAGAATCAATCAAATTGTCCAAATCACGGACTTGGTGCGTAGAAATCACAATCACACGATCTTCATTCATTACGGCTGCAAGAACCTTTCTGAACTGTGCTTTGGACGGAATATCCAATCCATTAGTCGGTTCATCCATAATTACTACTTTGGTGTTGGTCGCAAGACCAAAAGAAATCAAGAATTTCTTCTTCTGCCCGTAACTCATATTTCCTAAATTTTGATTCGCAGGAATCTGAAATTCGGTAAAGAGTTTTTGAAAGTAGCTCTCATCAAAATTCGGATAAAAGCAAGAATTTGATTTTAGGTAACTTTTTACCGATACATTAGGTAAATACAAATCCTCTGGTATAAAGCAAATCTCTTTCAATAATGAAGGATTTCGCTGTTTTACATCCTGTTCAAGAATTAAAATCTCGCCTGAATTGGGATATACTAATCCAATCATATTCTTCAGAAGCGTCGATTTTCCTGCCCCATTCTTACCGAGGAGTCCATAGATATGCCCTGTATCCAAATCTAGATTCAAATCTGAAAAGATAGGTTTGTTTTTGGTATAACTAAAATTTAAGTCTTTAATGGTTATCATACTAGTGTACTATTTAAATAATACACTAATATAGATTGTAAATTTTTATTATCAAAATTATTTTAGAGATTTTTTTTATAACACTTTGAAAATCATCCTACATCAAACAAAAATGAGGCATAATGCCTCATTTAATCCTCTTTTTTTGCGTTATCCTTTTTACGCTTGCTCTTCACCAGAGCTTCATGTAGTAAAAATTCAATTTGACCATTGACACTACGAAATTCATCCTGCGCCCACTTTTCAAGTAGCTTGAATGTATCCTCATCTATGCGCACCACAAAACTTTTTTTCTTCATATCAAATCACTTTGATGATCCTATTATTAATACAAGGAGCCTGTATTTACAATTGGTTGTGCTGCTTTTTCACCGCATAATACGACCATTAGATTGCTTACCATAGCTGCTTTACGCTCGTCATCTAATTCCACAATATTCTCAGCGGATAATTTTTTCAACGCCATATCTACCATCCCAACAGCACCGTCAACGATCTTTGCACGCGCTGCTACAATTGCTGCAGCTTGCTGTCTTTGCAACATCGCACCAGCAATCTCTGCTGCATAAGCTAAGTGACTAATACGAGCTTCTTGCACAACTATACCTGCTTTTGACAAGCGCTCTGTCAACTCATTCTCTAAAATATGATTTACCTCTTCCCCACCATTACGCAAGGTAATCTCAGCCGTATCATCTTCCAAATCATCGTATGCAAAACTCACCGCCAAATGACGGACCGCAGCTTCGGATTGTGCGCGCACATAATCAAATACGCGTTCTACATCGTACGCAGCTTTATACGTATCACCAATTTTCCAAACGATTACCGCACCGATTTCAATAGGATTACCCATTTTATCATTAACCTTTAACGTTTGTCCTTGTAAGTTTTCCGAACGCAAAGACATTTTTGTCGCTGTATACAATGGATTCACAAAAAACAATCCATTTTCCTTAATTGTGCCTACATAGCTACCAAAGAAATTCAATACACGTGAATGATTTGGATGTACAATCAAAATTCCTTTAAAAATAAAAATTGAGGCTAAAAAAACTAGAATCCCAAGGAATATAAATGCAGGTCTATCGTTTAAAACCGATAAATATACAATGTAACCAGACATTAATAACAAGACAATTCCAATTCCGATGGCAGAATATCCTGAGGTAGGCTTAATAACTTTTTCCATAATTTATAAGTGTTAAAGTTTGATATCATTTTGATATCATAAATATATCAAAATAAACTACAAATTCAAAATGATTTTCTTCATTAATAGTAATAATTAAAACATTCAGTATATTTAATCTATAAACCTTCAACTATGATTATCAAAATTTTAAAATGGCTTCTTGGTACGGTCATCGTACTCATTACGATTATAACATTAGGTTTACTTTTTACAGGAAATGGATATATTCTAAAAGCTGTACGAACTGTTTATTTTACGGGACACACTTCTGCTTTTTTGGAAGATTATAAATATTTTGAAAATAGAACTATTAAAGCCGGAGCTTCTCAACCTTGGCCACAAGCAAAAGATTATAATTCCGTAAACAGTACATCAAAATTGGATTCCATTCATCAAGCCAATAAGACTATAGCGTATTTGATAATTAAGAACGATAGTATTTGGTTCGAAAAATATTATGATGGTTTTGACGAAAATTCGCTTACAAATTCCTTCTCCATGGCAAAAAGTATAACAGCTGCTTTGCTTGGAAAAGCTTTGGAACTCGGATATATTATTAGTTTGGATGAAAAAGTGAAGTCTTATTTGCCCGAATTGAAAGGTGAATTTGCAGCAGATTTGGCGATTAGAGATTTAGTGACGATGCGTTCGGGATTAGAATGGGATGAGCGATACAATTCACCATTTTCTATTACTACTAAAGCTTATTTTTATAAAAACGTAAGTAAAGCCATGCTAGAATTGCCTATTTACAAATTTCCAAATCAAAAGTTTAAATATCAAAGCGGAGATACCCAATTATTGGGAATGGTGCTTTCCAAGGCAATACCAAGCAATTTATCTGACTTTCTATCAGAACACTTTTGGAAGCTGATGGGTGCTGAAAACGATGCATTATGGCAAATTTCACCAGAAGACGGTATCGAAAAAACATATTGTTGTATCGCTAGTAATGCCAGAGATTTCGCTCGATTCGGTAAATTATATACCAACAACGGCAAATGGGGTAATCGACAAATTTTGGATTCTAACTATGTCCAACAATCTTTGCAGCCAGCGGCTGAAGATTCTCAGCAATATGGTTATGGTTGGTGGTTAGGCGAATATCAAGGGAAAAAGATTGTCTATATGGACGGACATCTCGGTCAATTTGTGATTTCTATTCCCGAAGACAGGATTATGGTCGTTCGATTGGGACATATGCACGACAAATCTGGAAAGAGAACACCAGATGGAGCATTCTATCAATATATCGATAAAGCTTATAAAATGTTAGCTAAAGAAGAATAATCAATCGGTTATTCTTCTTTGCGTTTTTAATTCGTAAGTGCCTTTAGTTTTATTGACAATGGAATCGTATTTCAAAACCACCTTATCACCTACTTCGTACTTTCCATTACGAATATCCCTATAACGAATTTTGTAATCACTCCCCTCGACATAAAATCCACGCATATGTCTTTTTCCTGATCGTTTGATTTTACGAATCGTAAACTCACGCTCTTTTGAGTACGTTTCGTAAACATCACTATCACATGAAAAAAGAAAGAGAGCTATTAGGCTAATTAGTATATGTTTCATTTGTGTCTAAAATAATAAAATCCTAAGTAATCTCCACGCTAAAATGACCATATTCAGACTAATTTATAGTTATATTTGCGCCATGAATCAATATGCCGTATTATTTGATATGGATGGTGTAATCTGCCATACCAATCCTCATCACGCTAAAGCATTCGAAGCTTTTTTTGACAAATACCAAATTCCTTATACCGAGAAAGAGTTTGAAGACCATATGTATGGTAAACACAATAGCCATATTATGACTTACTTTTTCAAAAGACCAGTACATGGTGAAGAATTAATTCAGCTCGAAAATGAAAAAGAACAATTGTTTCGTGAATTGTACAAAGATAAAATAGAAACCATTCCAGATTACAAAACTTTCTTAGCGGACCTAAAAGCTAATAATTTCAAAACTGCAGTATGTACTTCGGCACCGAGAGCTAATATGGATCTTATTGTAGATCACTTAGACATTCGCAAGGAAATGCAATCACTAATGAGCAGTGAAGATGTTAAATTACATAAGCCTCATCCTGAAGTATATTTGAATTCAGCAGCACGATTGGGAGTCGATCCCAGCAACTGCGTGGTTTTTGAAGATTCATTTTCTGGTGTCACCGCAGGATTGAATGCTGGGATGAAAGTAGTTGCTGTATTAAGTTCTCATACGAAAGAACAATTACCAAAATGTTCTTTCTATATTAATGATTATTCTGAAATCAACGCAGCTAAAGTGTTGGACATATTAAAAGCGTAATATGCAAGAGGCACTGCAATTAATCTCAAGTCCCTATAGTTGGGCATTGTATTTTATCTGTGCAATGCTCATTGGTATTTCCAAAACGGGAATACAAAATATCGGCACCCTTGCAGTGCCTCTTTTTGCTTTGCTATTTGGTGCAAAATATTCTACGGGCATCGTATTAATCTTACTTTGTTTTGCTGACTTAGTAGCTGTTATTTATTACCGCAAAGCCTTTCTATGGAACGAAGTCAAAAAGCTTTTGCCCCTAGCGTTTGTCGGGCTTTTGGTAGGATTGTTTTTGGGTAATTATGTGGATGATAAAACTTTCAAAATATGCATTGGTATATGTATCATTGTAGGTGTTTTTATTATGCTTTGGATGGAAAAATCTTCCGAAGAAAAGCAAAAATTACTTACTGAAAAGAAATGGTATTCGCCTTTGTTCGGTTTTATTTTAGGTTTTTCAACCATGATTGGAAATGCTGCTGGTCCAGCTCTATCGGTCTATATGCTTTCCAAAAGATTAGATAAGATTACTTTTGCAGCAACTTCAGCCTGGTTTATATTTATCCTCAACCTGAGTAAAATTCCATTGCAGGTTTTTGTATGGCATAATATTACTTGGGCAGGTCTGATGCTAAATATAATAGCAATTCCTTTTATTTTATTGGGGGGCTTTATTGGTATTAAAATCATAAAAGTTCTGCCAGAAAAAACATTTCGTTATATTATTATTTCTTTAGTAATAATCGCCTCTATCCTATTGATAATTCTGTAATTCGAAAGTTGTTTGTACTTTTGCTTTATGGAATATGCTATTGTGGATATAGAGACAACGGGATCGTACGCGGCAGGAAATAAAATAACCGAAATAGCTATCGTCATCCATAACGGAACTCATATTTTGGAAAAGTTCCAATCTTTAGTTAATCCTGGAGCAATCATCCCCTTCCATATTCAAGCTTTAACAGGCATCAGCAATGAAATGGTCGAAGATGCGCCTTACTTTAAGGACATTGCTTCCACAGTTTACGATTTGTTGCACAAACGAATTTTTGTGGCACACAATGTAAATTTTGATTATTCCTTTTTGGTGGAAGAACTTAAAAATGCAGGATATTCTTGGCGTGCCCCCAAATTGTGTACGGTGAGACTTTCGCGCAAAATCATCCCAAACCAATCATCTTATAGTCTAGGAAAACTTTGCCAAAATTTAGGCATTACTATTCACGATAGACATCGTGCTATGGGTGACGCAGAAGCCACGGTTACTTTGTTTGAAAAATTGGTTAGAGAGGATAAAGAAAATCTGATCGAGAGCACCTTAAAAAAGACAAAAGAACATCGTTTACCAACGCATATTAATGAAGATGATTTTTTAAAACTGCCCGAAACTACGGGTGCTTACATTTTTCACAATGCTACAGGAAAAATCATTTATGTAGGTAAAGCTGTTAATATCCGTAAAAGAGTATTAAGTCACTTTTCAGGTACTAACGGTACACAAAAGAGACAGGCTTTTATTAATGATATTCATCATATTGATTATTTAGAAACAGGTACAGAACTCATGTCGCTATTGACAGAATGTAAGCTTATTAAACAATATTGGCCTACACATAATAGAGCCTTGAAGAAGTTTGAACCAAAATTTTCGCTTATCCAATATACAGACCAAAATAATTACATCCGTTTGGTTGTTTCACCTTATGATAAGCACGCAAAAGCTATTCAACATTTTGAGCGTGCGTATGAAGCTAATCAACTCTTGTTGCAATTGATGGAAGAATTTGAGTTGGATAATAAGCTTTGTTATTTCTACAGCGTACACAATGAGCCTAAACCAAAATTGAATTATGCAACACTTCCCAATGTAGATCAGCATAATGAAAAGGTTGAAGCCGCAATAGAAAAGATTGCTGCTCAATCGCAATCATTTGTGTTGGTGGATCAAGGACGAAATTTGAACGAGAAATCCTATATTCTATTCAGAAATAATACTTTATATGCGTTTGGCTATTTTGATGTTGAGTTAGATATTGTAGATTATGAAGATCTTGTAAAAGAAGATGACAAGTGTTTAAGTAATTATTACATGAACTCTTTGGTGTTGCAATACATCGAAAGATACCCCAGCAAAGTCAAAAGATTACTCCATAAAGCAGCGCTTGATTACCCAATAGATTAATAAATGTGTTGGATAAAAGATATAATACAATAATCCTGTTTTCTTTCCTCGTTCTCCGTTGTATAAATAAATGGGAACGAATCCTAGAATAGCAGCGGCTTGTGTAGATATTCTGAACAAGTAGAATACATTAAGGATTCCAAGTGTTAAAAACTGTTTCAGTTTATTGGATCTAAACACATAAAAACAAATCACTTGTAATACTCCCAAATATAAATAATCGAAATAAAACAGATTACTCGCTGTTACTAAGCAAGCTATAAGTAATATTTTGACATCGGATGATACCTTCTTCGAATCAATTATACATAACGATATGAGTCCGGCTGATAGTGTGAAAAATATATTCTGACGAAAAGGATCATAAAGTGTATTGCTAAAAGCTAAATCAAAAGGTATTTCAGACAACAAAGCAAATATTAATAGCCTAAAAAGATATTTTCCTTTGTTTCTCGTATGTATAAAACCTTCCACTAATAAAAAGGCGTATAAAATAAACGCCAATCTTCCAATGACTTTAAGAATATATAAATCAGGAAAAATACTACGCGCCAAATGATCTAAAAACATAGCCATTAAAGCCATTAATTTAAGCTGATAAGCGTTTAATGAAAAAAAAATATTTTTTGCAATCATTTTTAATAAGCAACTTTAGAATGGCTTTGAATTTATAAGCTTGTGTTGTAAATTTAGAGTAATAACTTAAATTTAAATTAATAAAATCCGTTGAAAATCGTTAATATTTTTTTACGTGCACTACTTCTGGTCCTAATTTTCTTTGCTGCAATGGGTATTTATGTTTGGCGTATTGAACCGCGTTGGGTAGAATACAACTACTTAGACATGCCTATCAAAAATCTTCCTGATTCTTTGCAAAATAAAACACTTATTCAACTATCCGATATACATATTGGCGAAACCGTGAATGAAGATTTCATTATAAAAAAAATTAAAGAAGTAAATAAACTTAACCCCGATATCGTGGTGTATACAGGAGATTTTATAAGTGTAGTAAGGAAAAATGAAGCTCCTTTTGATCAACTAGAAGAAGTTCTTAAACATGGAGCTAAAGGCAAATTGGCTACTATTGCTATTCTTGGAAATCATGATTATGGTATTTTGGGGAGAAATGGAGCAAGAGCAGATTCTCTGGTTACAATTTTAGAACATTATGGAATGAATGTATTGCGCAATGATAGCCTAAATGTACATGGACTGAATATTATTGGTATAGACGATTATTGGGGAAGAAATTTCCGACCTAAAAAGGCTATAACCAAATATCATCAAGATGCTGCTAATCTTATCCTTGTGCATAATCCTGATGTGTGCGATTTGGATATTTGGCGAGGTTACGTTGGCTGGATATTATCAGGACATACACATGGTGGGCAATTTCGTCTTCCCTTCCGAAAACCTCCTATAATTCCTGTTGAAAATAAAAATTACGATAGTGGTTTGAAGCATTTAGCGGATGGAAGAACATTGTATATTAATAAAGGTTTGGGACATTCTATCCGAGTTCGTTTTAATGTAAGACCAGAAATTGCGGTGTTTACGTTAAAGAGAAAAGGGTAGAAATAAAATTTCTACCCTTATATAATGATTGGTTTGATTAGGCAAAATTTGTCCAATCAGCATTTTCTTGATATTCGAAAATTGGACTTGAAATATTTTTTGATAAGTATTGTCCAGCAAACATCGCAATATCAGTAGCCATGTGTTGACGAGTCAATTCTACTAATTCAGAATTGAAACCGTTCATGTTGAGTACAAATTGGAAACTAATAACTCGTGCTATGATTCGTCCTAGCGTAACTGCATCACGTTGGCTCACAGTTGAATCAATAGTAAAATCCAATATATTTGCGAAATAAGGAATACTTTCCTTGGCATTAGCGTAATTAGCTAAGAAATTAACTAAGCTAGTTTCCTTCGCTTTACGCATTTGTTTTAAGATGGCATCCGCAATCTGTCCGTATAACATTTCATTCGATCCCTCAAAGATTTGGAAAGGTCTGCTATCTACTACTGCTCTGCCTGCAATATGGTCTAAACGATAACCATTCGCACCAGCCAATTGCAAAGCGATTTGAGCCGATTCTTGCATCAAGTCTGTAATTAAAGCTTTCAATGTATTCGCTTCTATGGATGCTGAAGCTAAATCTTTATCTATTCCACTATTGGCAGTGCTATACGCACACATTCCAGAACAGATCGTATAAGCAGCTTGGATACGTGACAGCTGATATTTTACAGCATCCAGATTTGCTAAAGGAGCCCCACCAACGATTCTATTTTGACAGTGAGCTAAGGATTCGTCCATCAGTCGTTTTATGAAACCTAAACCCATACCTGGGAATTGCAAACGGCTACGGTGCAACATATCCAACATCAACTTAAGTCCTGTACTTTCAGACTGTAATTTTTGTTCTTCTGGAACAGTAATGTCAATCTGATTAATACCATAAGGAATAGCATATAAACCTAAGTTGTTATAACGCTCAACCATTGGAATATGCTGAGCTGGATTGCTATTGTCCGTCACAAAGAAATCGATATCACGAGTCAAATCCCCCCTTTCATTAGCTTTACGCGCAGTTACTAACCAAAAATCTGCCGCTCCGCTTAGACCTTGCCAATGCTTTTCGCCATCAACTTTATATCCACCTTCTACTTCTTTATATGAAGTTTTCATATTTAAGGCGTCACTTCCATAAGCTTTTTCCGTGATCATCAACCCTCCCATAGCTTGTTCTTCCAAAAACTTTTTGAAGATACGCTCTTGGACAGCATAATTTCCATATTTAGCTAGAGGCTCAAGGAATAAAGCAATGTTAATTCCAAACATCAAAGACAATGATAGAGATTCGTAAGATGCAGCGGCCAGTACACCTAGACATTCTTTGACATTCACTCCACGACCACCATGTAATTCTGGAATAGCAACAGCTAAAGGATTTTTTGCCATTATCTTGGCTTTAAAATCGGCAGGCAAATCACGTCCTAGACTAATCTGATTGAAATCGTATTCGTTTCTAAATAATTCGCGTAAATGTTTTGAAAAGTCAGTAATGTAGGTCTGAAAATCTACATGCTCAACAATTTGACTCATATCCTTTAATGTTTAATTTTTTACTTGTTTCTGTAACTGTCATAAGCGTAACAGCTTACATTCGTAAAATTAAAAGATAAGTGTCCGAATGACTATTGAAAACACGACGAATAATAGGACAAATCGTGCATGGTCCAAATTACTTGGCACTATGACGATATTCTGTCGGAGTGACTCCTACGAGTTTTTTAAAGAGACGTGCAAAATATGACGGGTCTTCAAATTCTAATTCGTAAGCAATGCTAGCAATAGGTTTGTTCGTTTCCATAAGTAATAATTGGCTGTGCATAATAGCAACTTCCAGTATTATTTGTTTAGCCGACTTATTAAATACCTCTGAAACACAACGATTAAGGTAATTTGTAGAAACAGCTAGTTTGTCTGCATAATATCCCACCGATTTTTCCTTGAAAAAATCCAAGTAAACCAACTGTTTAAAAGCAATAGCTACTTCTTGCTTGCGCAATAATGTTTTATTAGCATCCGAAAGTTTTATAATTTTTAGAACTACCGTTTTGAAGATACTTTCATAGTAGGACGTATAAGGATTCTTGTCATAAATTTCCTTATACAACAATTCTAATAAGGCATTTAAATCATCACTTTCTGGTTCTTGGAGATTCAACAGTGGCGCAATATTAAAAATATTCAATGTCTCCTGATCACGAAGTATAGAAGTCATCGCCTGCTCTTTAATCAATACACAATACCCTTCTGCGTTTTTATCTACTTCGTCAATAGCCGACATATGACCATAGTTCGCAATCATAACAGCGGGAGCTTTGACCATAAACTTGGTAGATTCGATCTGATGTTGAAAATAACCTTTGGTGAGTTGAATCAAGAGATTATATCCAAACAAGATTGGAGGAATAGGAATTCTTAAATAAGGTGCAATGTCTTTTAAAGCGAATATTTTGATTGGAGTTTGGATATAAGTTAAATGTTGAAGACTTCCCTCCATAAATTTGGAAACGAATTCATCGGCATATATCTTCTTCTTTTTCATTCCACCCAAAATATTTTATTGCTCTAAAAGTATCGCAAAATAAATTCTTCTCAAAATTACGACTGATAAATTAGGAGAAAAATGACCAAAATCATGCATAATATATAACATTGTAGGTATTTAACTGTATCGATATTAAGGAATAAAACCGTATCTTTGCCCCCATGATTAATGTATCCAATCTATCCCTTCGTTTCGGCAAACGCGTGCTATTCGAAGATGTTAATTTAAAATTCACTCCTGGAAATTGTTATGGTATTATCGGTGCTAACGGTGCTGGTAAATCTACATTTTTAAAAATTATATCTGGCGAGATTGATCCTTCTACGGGTTCAGTAGCCTTTACTCCTGGCGAACGTATGTCGGTTTTGAAACAAAACCACTACGAGTTCGACGAATTCACTGTAATTGAAACAGTGATGATGGGTAACCAAGAGCTGTACAAAATCATGAAAGAGAAAGATGAAATCTATATGAAAGAAGATTTCACTGACGCTGATGGTGAACGTGCAGGTGAATTGGAAAGCTTATTTGCTGAAATGGACGGTTGGAATGCGGAAAGCAATGCTGCTACTCTATTGAGCAACTTAGGTATCAAAGAAGACCAACATTACAAACAACTAAAAGAGTTAGATGGTAACGAGAAAGTTCGTGTTTTATTAGCACAGGCTCTTTTTGGTAAACCAGATATTTTGATTCTCGATGAGCCTACCAATGATTTGGATATCAATACCATCGCTTGGTTAGAAGATTTCTTAGCGTCTTATGAAGCTATCGTATTGGTCGTATCCCATGACCGTCACTTCTTGGACCATGTGTGTACGCACATCGTTGACATCGATTTCAGCAAAATGACAATTTACTCAGGTAACTATACATTCTGGTATGAGTCATCTCAGTTAGCGTTGAAACAACGTACTGACCAAAACAAGAAAATGGAAGATAAAGTAAAAGAGTTGCAAGAATTTATTCGTCGCTTCTCTGCGAATGCTTCCAAATCAAAACAAGCGACTTCACGTAAGAAAGCTTTGGATAAAATCAATATTGATGAAATCAAGCCTTCTAACCGTAAATATCCTGCTATCATGTTCAATAATTATGACAGAGAGCCGGGTGACCAAATCTTGCAAGTAGAAGGACTGAGCAAAACAGTGAATGGTGAGACTTACTTTAAAGACATCACATTCATGATGAATAAAGGAGATAAAATCGCTGTATTAAGTCAAAATAACTTGGTAACAACAGCATTTTACGAAATACTTACTGGTCGTGACAAAGATTTTACAGGTGATTTTAAATGGGGTATTACCATTACACCTACGGACATGCCGATGGACAACGCGGAGTATTTCGAAGGAAACAATGAAAACTTGGTAGACTGGTTGCGTAACTACACAACTAAACCAGATGCTGATGAGCAATTTATCCGTGGTTTCTTAGGTAAAATGTTATTCTCTGGCGAAGAGGTAATGAAAAAAGTATCGGTATTATCAGGAGGTGAGAAAATGCGTTGTATGTTCTCCAAAATGATGTTACAAGGTGCTAACTTCTTAATCTTCGACGAACCTACCAACCACTTGGATTTGGAATCTATCACAGCGTTGAACAACGGTATGAAAGATTTCAGAGGTTCGATGTTGTTCACTTCTCGTGACCACGAGTTGACTGAAACAGTAGCAAACCGTATTATCGAATTGACTCCAAACGGTATCATCGATAAATTAATGACTTACGACGAATACATCAATTCAGACGTTGTAAAAGCACAACGCGAAGAAATGTACAACGTGAAATAAGACTTTATGTTTAGTATATATAAGAATCCCCAATTGGCTTAGCTAGTTGGGGATTTTTTGGTATTAAATTTCTTCAATTATTGATTCTCCTGATGAATAATCAGAAGATGTCCATTCCCAGATTTCGTGTAAACGAATTTTTCCATTTTCAAGGATTTCAGGTTTTGACTTACAAATACCCGTCATAATTTCATCTTTCATATTTATTTGATGATAACGCATCTCAATATTACCTACCTCATCAACTATTCCTATCAATTGTCCATATTTAATTTTTCCTCCTGAATATTCTGATGTCAATATATTATTTACTTGCTTGTATTCAAAAATAGTTTCAGAAGAAGTCTCTCCATTTTCTGTGTTCTTAATTGTTCTAAATATTTTATTATTATAATTTATCATTAGTAATTCTCTTAGGAGATTTTTTATATAAGAATAAAATCAAATTTGCTACCCCCCAGATAATCAATTGTAATAAAAACAAAACATTAGACAAATAATCAACATTTTCAAAATATGAACTTGAAGCATAATTAGCTATAATTGGAATAATTAATCCAGGAATGAGATACCTATACTTGAATTTTAGCCTAATCAGTATAGCTGTAATAAAAATAATAATACTAGGTATAAATAAAATAGGATTCAGAGAATCTAAAAGCTGTTTATCATAAAAAGTATAGACTAAATAAATTACAGAAAGTGCTGTTAATAAATATAGTATTAGGGTCAAAGTATTTATCAGCTTTATATTATCTGTAATTAACTTCTGCTCCTCTAATATTTTAAGGTTTTCTATATTGTTATGATTTATTAGGGAATTAATATTCCACTTATGCTCATCCGTAAATACATATTTCCTTTCTAATAAAACAGCGTAAGCAGAGGCAACAGCTTCAGATTCGTATTTTTCTGGTTCATTGATATACAGTTCCAACTCCCTATTGGTTTTATTTAGCAACTTAAATTTATCAAAACCCTTCATGCAATTAAATATACTAAAAAGAAAATTGAAATATCTAATTTTTAGATTCTTCCTACCGTCAGAATAACAATAAGGTTTGTCATAGCGATGTAGCAAGAAGAAGAAATCTAATAAGAAGATAAAAAGCAAAATCCTTACAAACACTTAAAATGTCGCCTAACAAAATTTTTCAGCGACACGGTTTAGCTTCGCGGAGCTCGGCTTTCAGCCTTCGGTTTGTTTCCTTTTGAAAAGACAAAAGGAAAAGCCTCTCTCGGCTCGAGCGAGATTACAAAGTAAATAGATTGCTACGTCGTGCCTCCTCGCAATGACGGGATTTAATAACACACAATAGTGCAAAAAACAAAACTACCCCTTCACCCCTACAAAACTCGCAAAGCACAAATTCTTATGCAGAATATCTACTTTCGAAAAACCGACCTTACGCAACAAATCTAGTTGGTACATCAAGCTTCGTGGAGAATCTTCTTTATCAATGTAGTCAAAAACATGATCGCGATAAGCTTCATCTTTCAACGATGTCAAATAATCGCCATACCGAACTTTATAAATAAATTCCTGTAGTGCATTAGCATCTTGTGTTATCAAATCAAAAATCCAGATACTTCCTCCTTTTTTGAGTTTACGATACAACATCTCAAAAGTATTTTCCCAATCGGCATCATCACGAAGGTGATGCAATGTTGCCGTCGCAATAATTACATCGAAAGAGTCATCCGCAACTGGTAAAGTTCTAAAATCACCTTTAATTGTTTGACATGAACCTCCTTTATTGATTGTATCTACCCTTTCCTTTGCTTTGTCAAGCATAGGTTGACTCAGATCGGATAACGTAATATGCAAAGGCGATTTGCGTTGCAATAGACTTATATCATAATTACCAGCACCACAGCCAATATCTAATACATACTCTACATTCGGATGTGTCCGTACAATTCCTTCGGTAATTAACTCCATGTTAAATTTCGCATCCAACGTCGTTAATTGACCTGTATCTAAATTGGAGAATCGTGCTACATCCTTATCGAAACGCTGTTCTATTTCCTGAATGCTAGATTTTTCTTTCATATTATGAAGTTAAATAATAAAATCGAAATCCTCTTAATTGGGTTTTTGCGAACATTTTAAGCAAAGACTTGTTATTAAAGAGAATTGAATTATAATAAATTTAATATCTTAGTTTAATCATACATACTTCATATATCATGAATAAATTATTCTTATCTACATTCCTATGTACAGCATTACTTGCATCTTCATGCAATAATGATCATACCAACAAAGACAACGATACTCAAATTTCAGATTCTTTACCTCCTGTGGAGACTGGTAAAGCAAATACGGATTATAAACCTGCATTCGAAGGACAGACCCGTATCCAAGGTGTAAAAACAACAACTCCTTACGAAAGTAAAGTGATCACTAATAAATTAAAATCACCATGGGGTATCGCAGTAATGCCTGACGGAAGATTATTAATAACCGAAAAAGAAGGTGTATTGCGCATCGTTTCTGCGGATGGTACAGTTAGCGAAGCTATAAAAGGACTTCCTACTGTAGATAGCGATGGACAAGGCGGTTTATTAGGGATTACATTAGACCCCGATTTTGCAACGAATAAAATGGTCTATTGGACATTTTCGGAGCCAGTAGGCGAAGGAAACCACACTGCAGTAGCAAAGGGTCAGTTAGCTGATGATGAAAAATCAATCGTAGGTGCGCAAGTAATTTACCGCACTACACCGACTTATAATGGTAAATTGCATTATGGTGGACGTATAATTTTTGATAAAACAGGGCACTTAATAGTTTCAAGTGGTGAGCGTTCGGATTTGGAAACAAGACCAAAAGCACAAGACTTAAATTCAACATTAGGAAAATTAGTACGTATTACGAAAGAAGGACAACCTGCAGCAGATAATCCATTTGCAGGAAAATCTGATGCCTTACCAGAAATTTTATCTTATGGGCATCGTAATCCTCAAGGAATAGCATTTCATCCAGAAACAGGTGACCTGTGGGAAACAGAATTCGGGCCTCGTGGCGGGGATGAATTAAATCGTATCGAGGCGGGTAAAAACTACGGTTGGCCAACAATTACTTACGGTTTGGAATACTCTGGAAGTGCAATTGGGAATCCTCCTATTCAAGTTAAAGAAGGTTTAGAACAACCCGTATATTACTGGGATCCGGTATTATCACCTTCAGGTATGACATTTTACTCTGGTGATGCTATTCCAGAATGGAAAAATAACTTATTTATTGGTGGTTTAAGCAGTACACACATTGCACGCTTGGTCATTAAAGACAATAAAGTCGTAGGTGAAGAACGTTTATTAGCAAAAGAAGGTGAACGTTTTCGCGATGTTGTTCAAGGTAAAAATGGTGAACTTTTTGCTATTACGGACGGTGGTAAATTATATAGCATAGCTAAGAAATAATCTGTTATACAGTAAAATATTCTTTACAATACATTGAAAAGTCTTCTAATCACACATATTAGAAGACTTTTCTGTTTTGTGTATTCCTCTTATCAACGGTATACCGTAATTATCTGTTTTCTTTTTAATAAATTTGATACTAAAGAACTTATTTTATGAAAAACCTAATCCTATCAGCTAGTTTGATGTCATCTTTACTTTTGTCATCGGCTATTAATCCAAAATCAGTATCATCTTTTAAAACTCCACTCGGTAATCAAGATACCTTAGCTCCTGTAGAAAAAAACAAAGCTAATTCAGACTATAAACCCGCATTCAAAGGTCAAACACGCATTGCTGGTGTAAAAACGAAATCGGCTTATGATTTTAAAGTACTTACTAAGCAGTTAAAATCTCCGTGGGGAATAGCAGTGCTACCTGACGGTAGATTACTAATCACCGAAAAAGAGGGTGTATTGCGTATCGTCAATAAGTCCGGAAATGTGAGTGAAGCTATTACAGGATTGCCCAAAGTAGATGCTCGCGCCCAAGGTGGACTTTTGGGTTTGGTGTTAGATCCGCAATTTGCAAATAATAGAACAGTTTATTGGGCATTTAGCGAACCTACAACTAATGGAAATCATACTGCTGTAGCTAAGGGAGTTTTATCCAAAAATGATAAAACGATAGAGAATGCAAAAGTAATTTACCGCTCGAGCCCTTCACACAAAGGGGCTTTACATTTTGGAGGAAGATTAGTTTTTGACAAAACAGGACATTTATTACTAACTATTGGAGAAAGATCAGATCTCGCTACACGTCCTTTAGCACAAGATCTAAAAAGTAGTTTGGGTAAGATAGTTCGAATTACTAAAGATGGTAAACCAGCGACTAATAATCCTTTCTCCAAAAATAAAAATGCATTGCCAGAAATCTATTCGTATGGACACCGTAATCCACAGGGCATTGCTTTTCATCCTACCAATGGTACATTGTGGGCAGCGGAATTTGGACCTAGAGGTGGTGATGAATTAAACTTAATTAAGCCTGGTAAAAATTATGGTTGGCCTGTCCTTACCTACGGTTTAGAATATTCGGGTAAACCTGTGGGTACTCCAACATTGCAAGCCAAAGCAGGTATGGAACAACCCGTATATTATTGGGATCCAGTTTTATCCCCCTCAGGTATGACTTTTTACTCCGGAAAAGGGATTGCCGAA
This sequence comes from Sphingobacterium sp. SGL-16, assembly GCF_011043515.1. Classification (NCBI taxonomy): domain Bacteria; kingdom Pseudomonadati; phylum Bacteroidota; class Sphingobacteriia; order Sphingobacteriales; family Sphingobacteriaceae; genus Sphingobacterium; species Sphingobacterium sp. SGL-16. The sequence continues at coordinate 63,351 of NZ_JAAKGQ010000002.1, forward strand.
TGGAAAAATAATTTATTTATTGCGGGTTTGAGCAGTACGCATATTGCGCGATTAGTTATTAAGGATAATAAAGTCATTGGGGAAGAACGTTTATTATCGCGAGAAGCCGAAAGATTTCGTGATGTCGTAGAAGCTAAAAATGGCGAATTATTCGCAATTACCGATGCAGGTAAACTTTATATTATTCAGAAGAAGTAGCTAAGGCTACTACTTCTATCTTAACATCTTATAATTCTGTTGGATAATAAACCTTACCCAAAGTATTTAAATCATCTAGATTAATTTTTTCTTCAAAGATTCCAAATACGGACGATCCTGAACCTGACATGCAAGCATATAATGCACCTTTCTCATAAAGCTTCCGTTTAATATCCTGTATCAGCGGATATTTCTCAAAAATACCTAACTCAAAATCATTAGTAATATGATATTTCCATTCTTGAATAGGTAATTGTATTGCTCGTTTTAAATCTACCTTAGGTATTTGAGGTGTTATACTTGCGTAGGCTTCTGCTGTAGAGATATGGATATCAGGTTTTATAATTACAATAAAATAGTTTGAAAGGTCTACTTCCACCTCACTAAATGTTGTTCCGATGCCTTCCGCGAATAAAGGCTTGTTATCTATAAAAAAAGCACAATCGGCTCCTAACTTACTTGCATAATCCTGAAGTTGTATGCTATTTAGTCCTAAACTATTTAATTCATTCAAAGCTTTCAATACAAAAGCTGCATCTGAAGAACCTCCACCTAAGCCAGCACCTACTGGAATATTTTTCAATAATTTAATGTGAACAGGTTGTATTTCGGGATAATCTGATTTTAACAAATTAAATGCTTTTGTACATAGATTATCTCCATTTTCACGAATATCAATTCCATAGGTTTCGAAAGCATAATCCGATGCTTCATTAAATTCTAATACATCATACAATTGTACAGGATAAAAGATAGTTTCAATATTGTGATAACCATCTTGTCGTTTCTCTGTAACAGATAAACCTAAATTTATTTTTGCATTAGCGAATGAGATCATAACACAAAATAACGAAATAAAGCGAAAAATTGAAAAGAATAAACTCTTTGGACATTGCTAAAAATGGCTTTAATAAAATAATTAAGCTCATTTTCAGCGCATAAAGCTACTAGACTAAAATAAGTTTTGTAGATCTAGTTAGAATTTCTACTTTTGTGGCGGAGAGTTGGCAGAGTGGTCGAATGCGGCGGTCTTGAAAACCGTTAACTGTCACAGGTTCGGGGGTTCGAATCCCTCACTCTCCGCAAAAAAAGCTTCATCGAAAGATGGAGCTTTTTGTATTTATAGCCTCTCTTAAGGTAATTTATTCGTAATTTTTTATTGTATCCAATAAAGCTTGTTTATAAAGGTATATATCATCAACCGATGTAATCAGTTTTCTTTCTCCATTATCTTTTCCTTTATCAAAAAGTTCAATGTATTTAGTACTATTGGCATTAAAATGTAGTCTTGCAATAGGTTTTCTATTGTTGTCATCTAGAAGAATCCCAAAATATGACTTAGTATCGCGTTGTGCAATACGAGAAGCAGGTAAAATTTCCCTCAATATTGCCTTTATAATTTGAAATCCTTCAATTTCTTCCTCCGTTGTAATAATCCCGTCTTGTCTAGAAGTCATTTCAGAATTTTCATCTATTGAGTCTATATTTTCAATATCTTTTGATGGAATGGTTTCATTTATACTTAAAGCATTTTTTAATCGAGAACTAATAGTCTCATTAATATGATTTGATATTGCTCGACTAGTATAATCTTTAAAAACAGCTAATCTAGAAGCTATTAATGGTTTATCAAAGAATCTAGAAACCAAAAGCTTCACAAATTCATCAGAAGGGTTTTGAAGCTCTTTGTCAAATTCATTCTTTATTGCTTTAATATATTTTAAACTCTCTGCAGAGTCAAGAATGCTTTCAAGACTATAACCATTTTTCGTAAACTTTTCTAAAATTTTTAAGCTAGAATCTTTCAGGTTATTTAAATCAAGAGTAAAAAATGGCTTCTCATCCATGATATTGGGCTTTTCCAAATCGCCATAAAAATTATAAATATGTCCATTTGTTAATACTCCAAATCGTGCTTTTGATACATGATAATATCTATGAAGTTGAGAATTATGGGCATCAGCCTTTTCTTTCCAATGCTTACATTCTATTATTAAAATAGGCTCATTATCCCTTTTAATAACATAGTCCACCTTTTCTCCTTTTTTAGTTCCAATATCAGCAATAAATTCAGGAATTACTTCTGTAGGATTAAAAATATCATACCCTAATATTTGAATAAATGGCATGACAAAGGCATTTTTTGTGGCTTCTTCAGTATTTATCTGATCCTTAAGAGCATCAACTCTTTGATGAAGTTGCTCCAACTTAATTTTTAAATCTTGTTCCATGAATTTAGGTTAATAGTTATAATTGATTTTATATATCCAATATATTAAAATAATTTTCAGTTTGCAATATTGCATTTATATATTCGTGTAAATACAATTAGTATCAAAGACGCATTATTGGAATCCAACACCTATAATCTTCTAAAAATTTCATTTATTTTTAGAAAAACAATACAACATATAGCATCCATAAATATTTTTAGACTAAAATTATTGTGAATGCAATATTTTTTTGTAATATTGAATATACTATATAATTATAGCATCTATAAATGAAACGTATTATCATAATTGAAGATCATCCTATTGTGGTCTTTAATCTTAAATTAGGCTTACATGGTCAAGATGGCATTGAAGTTATAGAAACATATAATTCAGGTAACGCCTTATTATCCTCGCAAATCTTGGAAGATATAGATTTAGCTTTGTTAGACATTAATTTGCCTGATTTAAATGGATTTGAAATCTGTAAATACTTAAAGGCGAATCATCCACATATAAAGATTATAGGTATATCCTCATTTGAAGATTACGAACATATAACTCAATTACTCAAAAACGGTGCAAATGGCTATATCGTAAAGGGTGCTAAAAATTCTGAAATGATAGAGGCTATTAAAGAGGTGTTGAAAGGAAGTCAATACCTATGTAATACTGCAAGAGGTGCCCTTGATAATACAACCAATATAACTCACAAATCCGTAAAACTAACCAAAAGAGAACAACAAATAATTGAATTAGCAAATATCAAACCTTGTATAGAGTTTATTAGCGATGGCATGGGAGAAAATAAACATTCAATGGAAATATATTTCAAGATGTTAAAGCAGAAACTTGAATTTTATAATATCAATATTAATTTGCCAACCATTCAAATGTCTTAAATGACTGGCTAAAAGTGTTTCAATTTAATTTCTAATACAACGTATACTAGCTCCAATATCTCTATTTTCAGGATCAAATTCAGTTCTTGGAGATCCTGCGGTATTTCCAGTCTCAAAAATTATACCTTTTGAAGTGCCAGAAGTAGTTGAAGTCCAATATTGACCATCACTAACATTTGTCACAAGACAACTAGCACCATACTGCCAGCCTGCCTGATGAAATGTTACTACTTGATTAGAATTGGCTTTACTAGTAAATAGTAGGGCTCCATTTCCATTGATACTAAGATTGGAATTATCGATTAATCTCTGATAATCTGATTGACTTGGAGTTTTCCACTTTCCATAAGGGTACACTTTACTACATGGATCTCCTCTGTCGTAAGTGGTACTAGACGTTTGAGATCTTGACAATAAAGTATTCCAATTAAAGTAATAATTACAAGGTTCACTATTACTTACTGTTTTCGTAGCATCAATTACATATTGACTCTCAGGTAAAGCACTTGAATTATAATATAAATTACCAGTTGCCCATAGATCTCCATCAAAGTTTTTAGCAGGATAAATATAGTTTCTGGAAAAATATACTGTAGATAATGGGCCTGTAAAACCCGAAGCCGTTATAGTTCGGGGGTTTGTTTCTGATATTAATACTTCATCAGCTCCATTTTTGTTAACCACAAGTCTATTTATCTTATACGTATAGCTATTTAAAGGTGTGGACGTATAAATTCTGTCTATAGACAGTTTTTTAGCTGGTGAATTTTCAAAATTCGCAAATAGAAATGATGTATCCGAAGGAATAGCTGTGAGTGCACCACCTACCAAAGTACCGTTAAAAAGATTTAAATTGTGCGTCGTTAATATTACATTATCCAAACTTACTTTTAATTCTTTAATGGAATTCGCAAAGTAGGATTGAGCATCTACACCTATAGAAATCCGTGATGTTATATGTCGAAATAAAACATTCACATGAACTGGATCTTCTTGCACATTGATATCACCACTTGCGTATATTAAAGAAAACTTAGTACTCGTAGGAATTATTGGATTATTCTCGTTTTGTGGAGAAGGCGGATATTCGTCAAAATTATTATAGGAATATGCAAAATATTTATATTTGGTATTTTTAACCAAAGACGTCGTGTAAAAATTTTGTTGGACAGCTGCTCCTATATTGGCTTTAAAAGTAAGGGAACCATCAGACTCCACCTCATATAATAATAAACGTAATTTAATACCAACATTCAATGGTGTCGCTGCAGTCAAAGAGTTTTTATTCTTATGGCTAGGCAATAAATTATTAGTTGAATTTGAATGTCCACTATTTGTGTTTTCAGTCTCAATTACAAATCCATCATCTATAAGAATCGATGTATTATTTTTATCTGCTTGATTTATTAAAGGATTTGCTGAAGCCTGGATTTCTGACACATTATTATCAATTATATCTGCAAATGCAATTTGTACGTTTAGAGTTTCTTTCTCAGAATCAACTTCTGGAACTCCATCAGTCTTACAAGATGGTAGCAATACTATGATTGAAAATACATGTAATGCATATATATTAAAAGTAGAAATTTTCATATTTATTTAATTGTTATTGGTACTAGAAAAATAATTCATTCTCGATTGTTTCTACATTTGGATCCGTTAAAAGAGGTCGACCATCCTGATCACTACCCCATGTGGATTGTACATTGGATCCTGCAGCCAAAGCAGAGTCAATTTCAACTATATACATATGGAAGATTGGCTTTTGGTATTTTTTCTTTTTAAAAGTTTTCATTCTTTAGTTTGTTAGTGTGTGATAATATTTAACGATCAATTTCTAAGCAGAAGTGATCATTGTTAACAACAAATTAAAATAATTTAATATCCAACAAATAAACTGAAAACACATTTTGTAGCTTAAAAACTACACGACAACAAGGAAAAACACGCTTTTAAGACTGTTAAAGTATAATTATTTTATCAAAACAAAATAAAAGGCAATCAATTTATCGATTGTTTTTCAATAAATCTAATCTTACACTTGTTGTAGCTATTCGTTTTCTAAAATTTTATTAATAAATTATTAAGAAATTTTACTGTTGAATAATAATAATTATTGTTAAAATTCATCGAATTACATAAATAACAGCGCATATTTTATTGAGGTAATCATTTTAATTTATAAATTTTTAATTAAGTTGATTATCTTATCTTTGCAACTCATAAAAAATTTTAATTGTGATTGATGTAAATAATGTCTCTGTAACATTTGGAGGCACTACCTTATTTAGCGACGTATCTTTTTCTATTAATGAAAATGACAAAATAGCCCTGATGGGCAAAAATGGTGCTGGTAAATCTACCTTACTTAAAATTATAGCTGGCGTTGGTAAACCGACTACTGGAAATGTAACTGGCCCTAAAGAAGCTGTTATAGCTTATTTACCACAGCACCTTCTTACGACAGATAACGCAACAGTTTTCGAAGAAGCTTCTAAAGCCTTCGAAGAAGTTTATAAAATGCGTGATGAACTTGATCAAATCAATGAGCAGTTGAATATTCGTACAGATTACGAATCGGATGATTACATGAAATTGATCGAACGTGTATCTGAATTGAGCGAAAAATATTACTCTATTGAAGAAACAAACTACGATGCAGAAGTCGAGAAGGTATTAAAAGGACTTGGCTTTGAACGCACAGATTTCACGAGACAAACTTCTGAATTCTCTGGTGGATGGCGTATGCGTATCGAATTAGCTAAAATTCTTCTAAAAAAGCCTGACCTTATTCTTTTAGATGAGCCAACCAACCATATGGACATCGAAAGTATTCAATGGTTAGAAGAATTCTTGGTTAATTCAGCGAAAGCTGTTATCGTTATTTCCCATGACCGTGCTTTCGTCGATAATATTACGAATCGTACGATTGAGGTGACAATGGGACGTATTTATGACTATAAAGCCAAATACTCCCACTACTTAGAGTTACGTAAAGAACGCCGTGCACATCAATTGAAGGCGTATGAAGAGCAACAAAAGTTCATTGCCGACAATCAAGAATTTATCGAGCGTTTCAAAGGAACGTATTCAAAAACACTGCAGGTACAATCTCGCGTGAAAATGTTGGAGAAATTAGAGATTATTCAAGTAGATGAAGTAGATAATTCTGCTTTGCGCTTGAAATTTCCTCCTTCTCCTCGCTCAGGTAATTATCCTGTGATTGTCGAAGATCTTTCTAAATCGTACGGAGACCATGTTGTTTTTGAAAAAGCAAATATGGTTATCGAACGAGGTCAAAAACTAGCTTTCGTTGGTAAAAATGGTGAAGGTAAATCGACCATGATCAAAGCCATTATGGGTGAAATAGATTTTGAAGGTACGTTGAAAGTCGGTCATAATGCTAAAATCGGGTACTTCGCACAGAACCAAGCTTCCTTATTGGATGGTGAATTAACTGTTTTCGACACAATTGATCAAATTGCTATTGGAGATGTACGTGTGAAAATCAAAGACTTGTTGGGTGCTTTTATGTTCAGCGGTGATGATATGAACAAAAAAGTAAAGGTGCTTTCAGGTGGTGAGAAAACACGTCTTGCGATGATAAAATTATTGTTAGAACCTGTAAACGTGTTGATTCTCGATGAGCCTACCAACCATTTGGATATGAAAACTAAAGATATCATTAAAGACGCTTTGCAGGATTTCGATGGTACATTGATTTTAGTTTCCCACGACCGTGATTTCTTAGATGGATTGGTGACTAAAGTTTTTGAGTTCGGTAATAAACGTGTACGCGAACATTTTGAAGATATTAAAGGCTTCTTGGAATATAAAAAGATGGCCAGTCTAAAAGATATAGAAAAATAAAAATCAAAGCCTGAACACATGTTCAGGCTTTTGATTTCAAATAGATATCTCTATTTCCATTCCCAATTCAATTCTTCTGAATAAGGTATATTAAGCAGTTTATACATTTCAAGTAATCTTAGTTTTATAGATTCTGTATGATTTGTATCTTCTTTTGGAATAATTAATGATTGACCACCTTTAATTTTAATCAAAAACATAGAAGAAATCTCAACCAATTCCATGACTTCGCTCGTTGAAACTTTACTTTCGCTTCCGGCATCACGTGTATGAATAAAATCATCAGCCAATTCAACTGTTACAACCTGATTTAATTTTTCTACGAAATTCTCCTTAATATATGCTTTAAAATGGTTTGTATATTTTCTTCTTTCCCATTTAGGATAAAGGAAATACCATAGAATAGCGAAAACACCAAAAATTATAGCTAACGCTATATTTTCTTTGACAAAAAAAGAATACCAAAGAACACGTAAAATACAGGTACAATTATCTTATTTCTAAATCTTTTCTTTGTTATGCGCTCCGATTTCGAAGCTGTGTATAATTGATATATTAAATAATGATTCTCATCTAAGGAGTATTTTAAAATCATAGTTTAGGTTATTGATTTGTCTAAAATAAAGAAAACTTTGTGAAATTTTATAAAGAAAGCCTGAACATTTGCTCAGGCTTTCTACTGTTAAAATATAATATATGAAGATAAAAACGGACTATGCTGGTGAGACTAGATTTTGCTTTAATTTATTATACATCGTTTTCAATGATGGTGAGAATAAAATCAACACCAATAAACAAATGCTAATAAGGGACATCAATTCGTAATAATCCATGGCATAGCGAACATAAGCCTCATTCCGTACACGTTGGGCTATTAACTTAATTGCGGCAGCATGCTCTTTATATTGCAAGCCTTGATTCATTAATTTTCCCGCTTCTGTGGATAAGTATTCTCTGAAAATTGGATTATTCGGTTGAAGTTGACTGCCAAAAGCCTCTTGGTGTTGTGAATTTTCAAATAGTTTGAAAAAATTCTGTAATCCTATACTTGTTGTATATCCTAAATAGCGAATTGCTAAACAAACAGCTGCTGCTGAAACGCCAAAATGAGTTTTGACGCTGGAAATTACAAAGAGAATTGTCGGCACCATGATCAATCCTACTCCTAATCCATGAATCACTAGTGGAATAAAGAAATAATAGTCATTACCATCACTTTCGAAAGAAAAGAACATGATCTGATGGAAAGTCAACAAGCTAATATACCCAAAAGACCACATCCATTTTACCGATCGTTTTGCCAGAATCCAATACATCGAAAAGACTACCCCGCAGACTATCCCTAAAATATTAAACCATTGTATATAGGATAAATGTATTGGATCTAAATGCAATACTTGAAGGAAATACTGATTGGCAATTGACAATGAGAAACGCTCAATATACATCATGTAAAGCACCATAAGTCCTAAAAGAAAATTTCGGCTTTTGAATATTCCCATGTGAATACAAATACGCTTCAACACATTTTGGCGAACAGTAAAAATTAGTGTTAGCGAGATAAATAAGATCAGTGCAATAAGCATTTTGGAATCTGAGAACCAATAGACTTCTTGCCCGTACACCATCATATAACCGAAACTTACAATAAGCAAGCTGTACAAAATAAAACTTCCCCAATCCAAAGAAAATAAAGGATAAGGTTTTGCCTGACGGATGGAACGCATCGTCAGCATAATCATGATAAGCCCTGGAACAAAAGAAATGGCTGCGTAAAAGTAGATTTCATCGAAATTGAAGGAATCAATAAAATCTGCTGTAACGAAGGTATTGAATGGCGAACTACACAATAACATACCAAAAAACACAGCATAACTTCCCTCCTTTGCTCTCTCAGATTTCAATCGGGAGAATATCATAGAAATAGACAGATTCACCGCAGAAGCAAATAACATTCCTTGAAAAAATCGCAATCCATACACCCATTCAATATCCGAAATCAAATGCATGAGCAGACAATTCAATATTTGCAGTATATTGAATATAATGTAGTAATGTTTGACAGGAAAGAACTGAAAAAATCGTCTTTCTAATATATAGAAACCTACAAAGCCTGCATAAAACAATACAATTAATAACTGTACATCCGATGGCTGACAACCGTAATAACCTGCTGTCACATTGATATTGGCGCCCGGTAGAAAAAATAAAACCATGCTGGGCATCAATCCGCTGAAAAGAATCAACTTGATCAACCATTCTGGCACCCACTCTTTGAATATTCCTTTCACCTCTGTTATTTTTTCGGAACAGAAACATTCACATTCATACCCGAACGAAGCTTATTTTCGTTTTGTCCTTTATCTAATTCAATACGAACCGGAACACGCTGTACGATCTTCACGAAGTTACCTGTAGAGTTATCTGGAGGCAAGAGTGAAAAAGAAGAACCTGTTGCTGGTGATATCGAAATAATATGACCTATAAACTTCTCATCTGGGTAAGCATCCGCTTCAATTTCTACTTTATCATTTAGAGCCAAATGACGCAATTGTGTTTCTTTAAAGTTCGCAGTAACCCAAACAGGCGTTTCGGCATTCACAATAAAACCTAAAACTTCACCCGCATTGATCATCTGCCCTACTTCAATAGTTCTTTTTCCCATGATACCATCATAAGGCGCACGAATGATTGTATAACCAACATCCAAATGTTTTCTGCCTGCAGCAGCAGCCAAACGACTTTTTTCTGCGCCAATTACATTCTTTTGGACATCGACATCTTCTACTCGCTCTTTCGATGCATCCAATTTATGTTTTAGCGATTCTAATTCACTTTTGTATATATCAAGTTTTGCTTCTACTTCTTCCAATTGTTGTGCTGTTGCTGATTTTTCATCGTATAAGAACTTATAGCGATCATATTCCAACTGTTGCTTTTTTACTTTTGCTTCGCTGGCGCTAATAGATTTTTGCAACGCTTCGTGTTCTTGATTTAAAATTTGCTTTTTGCTCGACAAAACACTGATTTCCGCATTCTCGCGCTGAATTGATGCTGAAGCCTGATCCGCTTCATATTTGTATTCTCGATTGTCAATAACCAATAAAGTATCACCTCTTTTTACCGTTTGGTGATCGCGGTAGTTTACAGAAACAATATATCCTCCGACACGGGAAATAACAGGATTTATATATTGTGTCACCTGCGCATCATTCGTATAAGTATACCTGACACGCAACCACAATGTTTTTCCTCCCCAAATTAATAACACAAATAAAATGACCCCAGCTAGAATATTTGTGATGCGTGTTAATTTTCTATCTGATAAATGCTGCTCCGATTTAGGCTTCATTAAATAGTACCCTTTAAAAATTCAATAAAATAATAGTGTTTCTGTATAGCGATTTTGGCTGTTTCCAGCTCAAATAATGTTTGCAATAATTGCATATCTGCATCGAGAAGGTCTGTAACTAATGCTGCAGATTTGAAATAGCGGTTTTTAATGATACGTGCATTCTCTTGGGCTAAATCGACATTTTTCAATTTTACATCCTTCTCTTCCAATGCAAGTTTATACCCTAAGAAAGCTTGCAACAATTGATTTTCTAATGTTTCTTCCTCGTGGTGATGTTTTACTTTTTCACGTTCGTAAGCGATGTTCGCGGATTTGACCACATTCTTATTCAAGTAAAATGATGAAATCGGAATATTCAACTTCAGACCTACGATACCTAAGTTGTACCAGGCATCATTATAGGGATAAAGAAATATTTGAGGATTTGCGAAAGTGAAGGTACTTGTAAGTCCGAGTTCGGGAAGATAATTGGATTTGGCTTGCTTGATGGAAAGCTTTTTGAGTTGAACTTCCTGTTCTGATTTTTGGAGGATAAATGCGTTTTCTTTGGCTTCTTTCACAATTTCCTCGTAGTCGAACAGTGTTTTGTCAAAAACTCGTTCCGTAGGAACTATCTCATCATCAATGCCAGTAATAAACTGTAATTTTTGATTGTTTGCAGCAATATCATGTTGAATTTGAACAAGCAACATTTCACGTTTGGACAATTCCAATTCTATTCGTAATACATCACTAGAAAGCACAGAACCTGCTTTGTACAGGTTTTTTATTTGCTTTAATTGTTCTTTTTGATCGATAATATCATTTTCAATCAAATTTTTGTGAATATAGCAACGTTGCAAATCCAAATAAAGATTGCAAACTTCCATCTTGATTTCTGCATTGGCCGTCAACCAATCTATAGAAGCAATTTCTTTCTCTAATTTCGCGGATTGAATCTTCATCAAATCACGATGGCCATTATAAAGGTTCAAATAAAAATCTGCTCCAGTATCGTATAAATAATGGATGACCTCGTGTTGAGAAGGTTTTTTGAAAATCCCATTGTCATAAATGGGCATATTAGTTGCATAACTTGCGGACCCACGAACAGAAATTTTTGGAAGTAATTCCATTCGTGTTTGCTCTACCTCTACTTCTTTTTGTTTTAAGTTTAAGTGTGATTGTTTGATGTGTTTACTGTTATTCATTGCATGTTTTAGGATATCATCCAACGATACATGTAATGAATCGATCGCATAAGTTGTATATACCGAGGACGATAGCACGCCTATCGCTAAAGACCTCTTTACCCAAGTTGGGAAATTTAAATTCACTGCCCTTTATTCTAAATTAATTAGTGCAAACTTAGAGACTAATTCATTTAAAAATTTATTCACAAATGGCAATAAAATTCTAATTATTGCCAAAAGTGTGATTTAAGACATGTTTTTGAATGATCTTTGTTGATAGGCTAGAGAAAGAAGCTTTTTTGCATAAACTAAATCATCGGTATTTTTAATATAAAAGCTAATCCAACCCGACTTAGGAAAGACATGATGGGATGAAATTCGACCTTCAAACAATAATTGAGCCTTCAGTTTTTTTGATAAAAGGACATCTAAAAGACCATTGCTATGTATATGCGCTAATTCTTTCTTATTAAAATCGAATTGTAACCCTCCATATGGGTGCATCAAAATAATTACATCGGGCATTTGCTGACCAAAAGATTCTAATTCATCTATGAAGTCTAATATTATTGGATTCGTTATTAAATACCAAATCCGCATTATACTGTCATAAACATTTCCCATCAAGGGAATATGCTTCAAATAGCCTAAATATTTGACGACGAACGAAAACATCTAGTTCTTTTCACTAAGGTGTTTTATGTGCTCCATGACACGAAAATGCACATTTCGCGTCACATTCTCCGCCCACAAATCAAAATACCAGGTCGGGAAAACGTACAACTTATACCAACTGTTTCCAATTAAAGTGGTCGTTCCATTACCATTATCTTTTAGGATAAATTGACCTCTTTTAATATCAATATGCCCCATTATTTCTGGGTCTTTTGGCTGATCGATGATATCAAAAGTTAGTTTTTTATTCTCTTCAAATTCAACAATTGTTTCATCAAAAATATACCCATTGCTAAATATACATTTACGGTTGGCACCTAATTCTCGTGCACTCACTGTTGTAGCCATTGGACTGGGCATACCGATTTTGAAAAACCAATATTTTTCCTTCTCTTCTATTTTATCAAAAGCTACTACATGTGGCCATATTTTGTCAGGAGTGGCTTCAATTAAAATCTCATCAGCAACTAAATTTTCATGATCATGATCACTTATAGAATCAACTATAAACACTGCTATCAATAAGGAAATCACACTGACATTGAGTTTTTGATTTTTGCGTTTAAACATTGCTCTTCCTAAAAAAGCACCTGTAATAACAAAAGCTCCTATTAGTGGTGAGACGATCAGTAAACACAAAATACCTTCACCTAATAAAAAATAACTTAATATTATTCCTATTATACCATTTAACAACGATAATAAGGTCAATTGCTTACCTCTCAATTCTAAATCCCGCCAAATTCCTGCAGAAATAATACCCATGAGAATAGGAACAATTACGAAAGAAGAAAAGACAATTATACCCGAAGAGTTTTCATGCGAAATTTTAGTTTGAATTCCCACCACGGTAAGGGCAAATATATTCGCAATTATTATTCCTAAAGCAGTTTTTAAAAATCTTTGATTCATAGAATGAAAGATAGTTTGTTTTTTTTATCTAAAGTAAATAATTTATTTTAAAATTAACGACTTACTCTGCATATAAAACTATAAATATGGGAACTAGTTATAGCATATAATAGATAATATCTTGAAAATAGAGTGACATGTTAATCCATTATTAAAGGTATTTTTGCGAAAATAATAGTAAATTTAAATGGATAGAACTGTTCAAATACCTATTATCATTAAACAAATTGTATGACAGCATACAGCTCATTACTAGTTAAAATTCAACTCCATATACAATCCTTATTTGGCAATTGTGCCAGTAACTATTGTTATCATGGTATGCAACATACCGAAGGTGTGGTAAATGCGACAAAAGAAATTGCGACACATTATAATTTGCCCGATGAAGACTATTTTATAGTGGTTACTGCAGCCTATTTTCACGATTTAGGATATATGAATGGTGGTAGCCAGGATCATGAAGTTCGAAGTGCGCAACTAGCGGAAGACTTTTTGAAAGCCGAAGAAGTGTCTGAAGAAGTGATTCAAAAAGTTAAAGATTGTATTCTTTCCACTAAAATGCCACAATCGCCTTCTAATCTATTAGAGTCAATTCTCTGCGATGCGGATTTATTTCATTTGGGATCTCAAAATTTCAAAGAAAAAAGTAAACTCATTCATCAAGAAATCGAGAATACACATAACAAAAAAATAGGTAAAGGACTGTGGCGAAGAATGACTATTCTGCTTATGCAAGAACACAAATATCATACAGATTACGCAAAGGAAAAATTGGAAAAAAAGAAGCAAGAAAACTTGGAAACTCTTATCAAAGAAGAAAAAAAATCAAAAGATAAAAGTGCTTTAAATAAGAAACCGGAACGTGGGATAGAAACAATGTTTCGCATTACCTCGTCAAACAATCAACGCTTGAGCGATATGGCGGACAACAAAGCAAATATCTTGTTAACTGTCAATTCCATTATATTATCGTTGGTTGTCACTGTACTGCTTCGCAAGTTGGATAATGATACGCATTTATTGATTCCAACGATATTTTTAATGGTGATCGTGGTTTTAACTATGATCTTTGCTATTCTTTCTACTATTCCAAAAATTCCTAACGGGTATTTTAATTTAGATCAATTGGAAAAGAAAAAAGTCAATCTTCTCTTCTTCGGAAACTTCTATAAGATGAGTTATATAGATTACGAAAAAGGAATGGGTAAAGCTATGGAAGACAGCGAATTACTTTACGGTATGTTAACAAGAGATGTATATTCCCAAGGTGTTTCTTTGGGGCGTAAGTACGTTCTTTTGCGTTACGCGTATGGAATTTTTATGATTGGTTTGATAATCTCTGTTATAGCTTTTAGCATAGCGGTTGTTGCAGGTAAATAGTATTATAATATGTCAAAGAATACACTATTCTTATTTTATTTGATGTGCATATGGGTTTTAAGCTCTTGCCAAACCTCGAGCAATGGTCAGCAAAAATCGAAAGATAATACTATTGCAGTATCTAGTTTCCAATATGATTTAAATACATCACAAAAGATATATACATTACCGGCAGTATTGGATGAAATTTCAGGAATTACATTTCATCCTCAACACACAGAAGTTATTTATGCTATTCAAGATGAATTAGGTAAGTTGTATTCTTACAGTTTATTGCAAGAAAAAGTCATTGATGAATTTACTTTTGGCAAAAGTGGAGATTATGAAGATGTTGCGACGGATGGAAAGTACTTTTATGTGTTAAAGAGCAATGGAGATATATTTTATTTCCCGTTTGATCATAAAAATGATAAATCAAATGTTCAAGTAATTAAGAATCTATTACCGAAGGGTGAATATGAATCTTTAGCTATCAACCCATCGAATAATACACTTCATGTGCTATGTAAAGAATGTAAAGTAGACAAATCTAACGGCACTCTTACGGGGTATATTTTTCAATTGGGAGAAAATGGAAGTTTCAACACTACTTATAAAACGTTTAGTTTGGATATAAATAGTCTTAAATCTTGGAAATCCGATATAGGAAAAAGCATTAAACCTTCAGCAATAACATATAACGCGAAGACACAAGAATGGTTTATAATCTCTTCTATTGACAAGTTTCTCTTGGTTACAGATTCTGATTTTAATCCAAAAAATTTGGTTTCATTCCAACGTCGTCAATTTGAACAACCAGAAGGATTAGCGATAAATACCAAGGGAGAATTATTTATTAGCAGTGAAATTGGAGATTCAAACTCCGCCGCATTATATCAGTTTAAGAGCGAAATATAATGAAGTATTTACTTTCCTTACTTTTACTTTTATCGATTAATTCTTTTGGGCAAACGATTACTCATCGTATGCTCCTATTCGGTGATGCAGGTGAAATAAATGAAGGACAACAACTTTCTATTAAGACCGCTCTAGGACTTGTTATTCCTGAAAAAACTTCTGTTTATTTTTTAGGAGACAATATTTATCCTGTTGGAATGGGAATAGATAGTGCGAGCGCTTTAGAAACAGAACAAATACTAAGGCACCAATATGCCCCATTTATCTATATTAATGTGCCTGTTACATTTATCGCCGGGAATCACGATTGGGATAAATCAGGCAAGCAGGGATTGGAAAAAGTTAAAGCTCAAGAGGCGTATTTATTTTCACGGTCATTAGATCTTTTAAAATTTGTACCCAAAGCAGGCACTGCAGATGTATCAGTAGTGGATATCACAAATACTACTAAGGCTATTCTATACGATAGTGAATATTGGTTATTTCCTCATCACAGTAATCCAGATTCTGCCCTTTCGGAACAGGTAAGAAATATCTTTTTGGATAACATTAAATCCTTGATTTCTTCAAATCCAGACCAAACAATTTTTATTCTTTCCCACCACCCTATGCTGTCCTATGGTGAACATGGAAAAAATATAACATGGAAAGATCACGTTTTTCCTTTGACTAGAAAATGGAAGAATTTGTATGTCCCATTGCCTATTATTGGATCGGTATATCCGTTACTTAGAAATACAATATTTCATTCAGCTGAAGATATGGGACACACTATCTATCAGAAACTTATAAACGACATTACTAATAGTACGTCAAATCATAAAAACATACTTTTTATAGCTGGACATGATCATGGCTTGCAATTCATAGAAAACCAGAATATTACGCAAATAGTGACAGGTTCGGGTTCCAAAACTTCACATATAGCGCATAATACGGCGCAAAAATTTGTTTCCAATAAGCAAGGATTTTGTGTATTAGATGTTCTTTCCAGTGAAGACATTAGACTTGCTTTTTATACTGTAGAAAAAGGAACCGTTACAAAATCCTTTGAAACTTTGTTGCCAAAGAAATAGTATAAAAGAATATTATTAACGACTAGAGAATTAGATTACATGCCATTCAAGAATATACATATTGATTTAAATATAGATTCAAGCGATATACAACAAGAATTCTCGCTTTCGCCCGTCATAGCAAAAATAAAGACTATTAGCGAGGATGCTTCTTACGGCACAAAATTATTAGCTAAAGAATTACTCCATATTATTGAAGAAAATCACGTTGAAAATCTGAGTGTTAAGAAAGATTCAGAAAAATTTAAACCGATTTTTGAAATCATTTCAAACCTTTCGGGAGATATAAATTTTTCAACAGAAGAGCCTATTGCCTTTGGTTTTCCCGTTCCGGACAAACTTATTTTCAGTTCTTCTAACTTGCAGGAACTTTCGGCTAATGGTTTAAAATTCTATGAAGGAGAAACGAATTGCGACACTATTAATACAAAAAACTTAATTCTTTATAATCTTATACTTGAACGTTTTTATGGAATCAACTCTATCGAGACAGATTATATATTTGAGAGCTCCTTCGCAGGTTATACCAAATACTATGAGCTAAAGATAGATTTTTCGTTTGTTGATATTCAATACCAAGGAACACTTCCGAAAATCGACCTTGCAGCGATAAGAGATAATAAATTTCATTCCTACGATGCATTAAACGATGCTTTGGCAGGGATTGATTTATCTAAATTCAAATTCGAAGGATTAAGTATTCTACGTTTTAAAAACCGCGACAAAGAATTCATAATTAAGAGATTACAAGATATTATTAAAAATGTCAATATTAAGAATAAGGAAAGTTTAAAGGAAGAATTAAACAGTATTTTTAGATCGATCATTCATAAGAATGATTTAGATTTCTTCTTTTTACCCATTTTTGAATTAAGCGGTTTTCCTATTTCTGAGAATGAATACGCCAAGAAATCCATTCTTTTGGGAGAATATATGAATCATTCCATTGCCTGCAGTTTATGCTCCATATATTCTTATTTGAGTGAGCCTATTATTTGGTCCTATGGAATAGATCAAGATTTAAACATTAATGATCAGGTCTTTATACAAATACTAAAAGATAATGGCATTACCAATTATTTGGGTATTCCGCTTTTTCATACAGACCGCTTTGTAGGTTTTATCGAAATTTATTCAAAACACAATAATTTTGACAAAAATGACGCATTGAAGCTAAAACCTTATCTTCCTCATTTTGCTCAGTTATCTAATGATTTTGTTGCCTATTTGAAAAATCAGTTGAACAATATTATTTTGCAAAATTACACTTCTATTCAGCCAGCCTTGCAATGGCGATTTAATGAAGTGGCCGTTTCGTATTTTTCCCAATTAAACAGTAATAAAGAAACAGCAAAATTAGATAAAATCATCTTTAAAGACGTCTATCCAATCTATGGCGCTGTAGATATTAAAGACTCCACCCGAATTCGTAATGCTGCCCAAAAGCAAACTCTGCTCCATCATTTAGAATCGTTAAAGCAATTGTATGAAGAGCTAATTACACATCAAGATTTTGATTATTTACACTGTTATGGACAAAATATTGAAAACGCTTACCAATGTATTCATGACAAAGGGATAGAGAAAAATATTGTTAATCTTCGTACGTTTCTCGAGAAAAAAGTGCCTATATTTTTAGCAGAAATAAAACCGAAGTTGGAAGACAATGTCAAACTTCTTATTACTATTGATGAGATAGAGCGAAACAATACACTTATTTTAGATCCAAATAATGATCCTTTCGAGAAATCATTACGAGCATTTACTCAAATGATTAAATCGGAATATGATGATCTGAACAAACAGCTTCAAAGCATATTTCCGTGTTATTTTGAAACATTCAGAACGGACGGTGTGGAGTATGACGCTTATATTGGGCAATCCATAACGCCTACATCCACTTTCCGAGACGAAATTCTACACGAAATGTGTAAACATCAGATTCTTTCAATGATACGTGTAGTGCAAAAGGCGAGAACGCTGAGTACAGATTTACCCCTTCCTTTGAAAACTACCCAACTTCTTTTTGTTCATCCCGAAAAGATTAGCATCAGTTTCAGGGAAGATGAAAAGCGTTTTGACGTAGAAGGTGGTTATAACATTCGTTATCAGATTATTAAAAAACGTATTGATAAAGCATTAATTGAAAACACTAAAGAACGATTAGTTCAACCAGAAACTATTGCTATCGTATTCAGCAATGAGTATATCAAAGATGATATTCAAAAGATTTTGGAAGAAATTATTTTATCGGGATTAATCGAGAAAGATTATGAATTTCTTACATTAGAGGAACTACAAGGCGTAAGCGAATTGCGTGCTATTCGAGTAAAAGTCATCTAATCTTTTTGTATGAGGAATTATATCCAAAAATCTTTATTTCTTATATTCATTCTAGCAGGTTGGAACTCAGCTTTTGCACAGCAATCCGATAGTACTACCGCCATTATTGCTTCAGAATACGATAATGTTGGGGCATTTCATCGATTTTGGCTTGGTGATAGTTACCGCAAACTTTACAATACTCCAGTGAAGATGCGTGTGGTCAATCTCGCTACAGAAAAAGGTGGATTGCAGGTGGTAAAACTGGGAGGTGGTATGCAAACTCAATCCTTACGTCTGGAAGATCCTTCTGGGCGACAATGGGTTTTACGCTCCATCCAAAAGTTTCCAGAGCGTAGTCTTCCGCAAGCTCTCCGCAAAACCATTGCAAAAGACATCGTACAGGATCAGATTTCAATTGCGCATCCTTTTGGGGCTTTAACTGCCCCAACATTTAATAAAGCTTTAGAAATTCCGCATGCGGCGCCTGAACTCGTTTATGTTGGAGATGATCCTCGATTAGGCGAATACAGAGAAATTTTCAAAAATCGAGCTTACATTTTCGAATCTCGCACTCCAGACAGCGATCCTAAAACTGATAACACGGATAAAGTTATACGCAAATCGCTTGAAGACAATGATGTGCAAGTGGATCAAAAACTCACCTTACGCGCTCGATTGTTGGATTTTGTATTAGGAGATTGGGATCGTCATGAAGATAATTGGCGGTGGTCTCCTTTCAAAGAAGATGGCAAGACATTATATTCGCCTGTCCCTCGAGATCGAGATAAAGTATTCTACAAAACGTCTGGTGTTTTTCCTACACTTCTATCCTACCAATGGTTGAAAGCACATCTACAACCTTTTAGTCCGAAGATTAGAAATGTGGCACATTGGAATTATAACGAACGCCATTTCGATCGTTTTTTTCTCAACCATTTAAATCATAAAGATTGGGAAAAAGAGATATCTTCTTTTCAAGTTATTGTAACTGATTCCCTTATTCATCAGGCCATGTTGGCCATGCCTGATACTATTGCTAAATTGAGTGCTGCAGAAATTGAACACAATATACACGCTCGAACCGCAGATTTAAAAAACTCTGGATTAACCTATTACAATTCCCTATCTAAAGTAGTTGACTTGCCTCTTTCTGCAAAAAATGAGTTTATTGAAATCACAATTGATGATAATGGATCGGTCGAGATCGATGTACACAATAAAAAGAAAGATGGGACACAAGGCAGAAGACTTTTCAAAAGACAATTTTCACCTCATGAAACAAAAGAAATTCGAATTTATGGCATTGCAGGAAATGACGAATATAAATTAAAAGGTCAAGGGAAAACAGCAATTAAAGTTCGCATTCTCGGCGGTAAAGATTATGATATCTATTCTCGTTCAGCTGCCTTCCTAAAAAATAAAAACGTTATCCTTTACGACACTAAAGATACAACGACAAACAAAATTGACCTAGATAATAAAATTAGTTATCGTCTAAAGAATGACACTGCGGTACATGCTTACGATTATTACAATTTTGCTTACGACCGAAAAGGTGTTATCTTAAATCTAAATTATGGAGTAGACAGAGGTCTGATACTAGGTCTAGGCTATTTGATCGAAAATCAAGGATTCCGAAAATCTCCTTTTGCAGAAAGACATCAGTTTTCTGGAAGCTATCTTACGGGACGACGTTCCTTTATTTTTGATTATGAAGGAAAATACAAAGACCTCATCTTTGGTCATGATTTGGCTTTAGAACTTTCGTCTTTAGGTCCACGAAATCTGAGTAATTTCTTTGGGTATGGAAACAATACCCAATTCGAATACCGAGATATTCGCGGAATAAAATATTATCGTAATCGATATGATCTGGTAAATGCCAACATTTTTTTAGAAAAGGAAATACAAAAATCATTTAATGTCTATTATGGTAGTACTTCACAATTCTACCATAGTTCAAAGGCGAACAATGGAGGACATTTCTTTGAATATTTTGATAACAACTACCCTTCTGAAGATATTTATGGCGCTAAGTTTTTCACGGGAGTAGCAGCTGGAATTTCTTACGATACGAGAGATAAAAAGGAATTTGCTAAAAAAGGAATTCACCTAAATTCTAAAATATCTTGGCAAAGCCAAATTTCGGAAGCTAATAGACAGTATACTGCTTTTGAAACTAGCTTGAGTGTATACAAATCCATATTGGATAGCACGGTCACTTTGGCTAATCGTACAGGAGCACAGGCTGTATGGGGAAATCCTTATTTCTTTCAACATGCTAAAATCGGTGGAGAAAATAGTTTGAGAGGATTTAACACCAATCGATTTACTGGTAAAACAACCGCTTACAACAATTTAGATGCGCGTATCAAATTGTTTTCTATTAATTCCTATTTGCTTCCTGCCACATTTGGTGTATTAGGATTTTACGATATTGGTCGCGTATGGCACACAAATGAGCAATCATCCAAATGGCATATGGGATACGGTGGCGGTATATATTTTATGCCTGCTGATCTATTTATCATTCAAGGCGCAGTAGGATTTAGCAATGAGGCTACTTTGCCTTATATTCGAATTGGCATGTCTTTCTAAAGAATTTTTAGCAGATGAAAAATCATAATCTTTTTAATAATAGAGATATCAGTTGGCTGTACTTCAATGAACGCGTATTGTTGGAATCCCAACGAGATTATGTTCCGTTATTGGAAAAACTGAAATTTCTAGCTATTTATTCTTCTAATTTAGATGAGTTTTTTCGTGTTCGAATACCTCTTTTGCATGGCTGGAAGAAATTGGATAAAAAAGGAAAATTAGACAGTACGGATCAGCAAGCTGAATTAAACGTTTACAAAAAGGCTAAAAATATCATTAAAAAGCAGCAAGAACTTTTTGGTCATATTTTAACTCAAGAAATAATTCCAGGACTAAGTAAGCATAATATTATTCTACATTACGATTTAGCTTTACCTGAATTTGCCCTTACTACACTACGTGAATTTTTCTTAGCGGAAATTGCTTCTTATTTACATGTTTCAAAGCTTGAAGACCATACGGACTTCTTTCCGCTCAATAATGAGTTGTATTTCTTTATTCTAACATCCAATCAAGAACGTTACTTCTGCCCTATTCCCTCATCAAGTGTAGGTAGGTTTAAGACTATTGTTCACGAAGAAAAGTACTATATTTTCTTTATTGATGATATCATAAAACACTTTTTAGCGGAAGCCAATCTTATTCCTAATATTGAATCTTTCTATAGCTTTAAAGTAACTCGCGACGCGGAATTGAACTTACAAGAAGAAGCTGGAACCGATCTAACTGAAGCTTTAATAAAAGAATTAAGTAAACGAGATTTCGGTATTGCCACGCGTCTTTTGTATCAAAGCGATTTACCTTCGGAAGAATTGGCCATCTTATTGGACTGCTTAAATTTGAAAAAATCCAATACCATGAAAGGTGGAAAATACCACAATTTGAAAGATTTCTTTGATTTTCCTGCTCATAATCGACAATTAGAATATTCTCAAGCTGTCTCGATAGAACCTCCCTTTCAAGAATTATTGAATTCCAATTCTATATTTTCAGTCTTACAGCAACAAGAAATCTTATTACACACGCCCTATCATAGCTATGACACTGTTTTGCGTTTTTTCAATGAAGCGGCTATGGACGAATCTGTTCAATCCATTTGGGTAACTTTATACCGATTGGCAAAAGATTCAAAGATTGGACGCGCCTTATTGAATGCAGCACAAAATGGAAAGAAAGTAAATGTTTTTGTCGAATTAAAAGCTCGTTTTGACGAAAGTAATAATTTGCAATGGGCTAGGCGTTTGGAACAAGCTGGGGTAAATATTTCCTACAGTATACCAAAAATAAAAGTACATGCTAAAGTGGCTCTGGTCGAACGTCTAGAAAACGAGCAAATCAAATATTATGGACTCTTGTCAACAGGGAATCTAAATGAAAACACAGCAAAAGTGTATACAGATCATTCTTTGCTGACTTCTGACGAAAAACCATTAAAAGAGCTTGCTACACTTTTTGATTTCTTAACCAAACACCGCGAGAAGATTCATGATAAAGAATTGGTTTTTCACCATCTCTTAGTTGCACATTTTAATTTGTACGACGAATTTATGAATCTTATTGACCATGAGATTGAACAAGCTAAAGCAGGCCGTATAGCATTTATTCGTATAAAACTGAACAATTTAGAAGAGGAAACTTTAATAAAAAAATTATACGAAGCTTCCTCTGCAGGTGTGCGAATTGAGCTTATAGTCCGAAGCATTTGTAGGATAATTCCTAACCAAATAGGTTTGAGTGAAAATATAACTGTAAGACGTATTGTAGGTCGCTATTTAGAACATTCTCGAATTTTTCACTTTCATCATGCTGGAGATAATTTAGTATATATAGGTTCTTCGGATTGGATGAACCGCAATATTTATCATCGTATTGAGGTGTGTTTTCCGATTAAGAATGAACTATACAAGCAGCAACTATTGAAGTATTTGGATATACAATTAGCTGATGATACTTCGGCCAGCAGTATTAATAATTTAGGTCAGAATGAGATCCCTGAAATCAATAATTTCATCGATGCACAGGAAGAAATTCCGCGTTTTTTAATACATTGCGATTAACTTATTATTTTATATTAATCGATAATTCTGAAGATTTAAGACCTTTACCTTTTACTACTAATTTTGCGATTCCAGCTTTGTCTTTAGACTGAACCAAAACAACTAATTGTCCGTTGAAAGTCCTCATCGTTGGTAAATGAAAAGGCTCTAAAGATGTAGGGTCGCCATTACACACTGCCTTAAAATTTCCAGCACCACTAACTTCAAACTGCAAAGGTATATTCGCATTTGGACATAAGTTTCCATGCTTATCCACTACAGACACTTTGACGAATGATAAATCTTCTTTATCAGCGTTAATCGTACTTCTATCTGCTTCTAAAACTATTTTATGAGGTTTTCCTGCTGTATGAATTTCTTTTTCCATTGCTTTTGAACCGTCTTTGTGATAAGCGACAACTTTTACCGTACCTGGCTCATACTTCACATCCATCCACATTAACCGGTAACGGTGTTGCGGAGTAGAATTGTTTTTTTGCTGAACTCCCATGCTCTTTCCATTCACAAAAAGTTCTGCTCTATCAAAATTTGTATACACAAACACGGGGGTGGTCTGTCCCACGCGATCTGGCCAAGTCCAATGAGGTAAAATATGTAAGGTGTTATCCGTAGTATTCCAACGACTGCGGTACAAATAAAATCGATCTTTTGGCAAGCCAGCTAAGTCATTGATACCGAAATATGAACTACGCGAGGGCCATTTTTCATCATAAGGTGTTGGCTCGCCCAAATAATCAAATCCTGTCCATACAAATTCACCTATAACCCAATCTTTATCATCCTGCAAGATAAAATCATCTTCAGGAAGATTAGACCAACTTGTCGATTCCAAATCATAGCTCGAAGATTGCAAATCGTCATAAGTTTTGTTCTTCGCAATTTGAACCGGAAATTTATATACACCGCGCGAACTTACGGTAGACGCTGTTTCTGAACCCAACAACATGCCTTGTGGAAATTTTTGGTAAGCCTCTTCGTACAAATGTGTTCGATAATTAAGACCAGGAATATCCACTAGCACCCCAAATCCAGATTCCATAACAGCTTTTACTTGGTCCATACCGACAGTCACAGGACGCGTAGGATCTTCCCGATGAAAGATTTCTTGTAAAAATTTAGCTCTTTTCACTCCTTCACTACCCCATTGGTCCGGCACTTCATTTCCAGAACTCCACATGACTATGCTGGGATGATTTCGTGTTGCGCGCACTAAATTAACGATGTCTTTCTCGGCATCGGAATTAAAAAACTTCGCGTAACCATTCTTCACTTTCGGCTTTGCCCATTCATCAAAGCTTTCAGCTAAAAACAAAAATCCCATTTCATCAGCTAACTCCAATTGCTCAAAAGATGGCATATTATGTGCACTTCGTATGGCATTACACCCCATATCTTTGAGAATTTCCATTTGTCGTCGCAGCGCGGCTTTATTTACGGCTGCTCCCAAAGGTCCTAAATCATGATGGAGACATACGCCTTTAAATTTGGTTACTTTTTCATTTAGTAAGAATCCTTTTCCAGCAATGTATGCTATGGTCCTTATTCCAAACCGTGTATGTTTTATATCCGTCAACTTACCATCTTTATATAGTTTTGATATAGCGATATATAAATTTGGCGCGTCAGGTTCCCATAATTTCGGATTCTCCACTTTGATATCCTCTTCGAAAAACTTTCCAAAGACTTTAGAAGAAGAATCTACAGCTACAGTTTTGCCATTCAAATCTTGGATTTCAGTTACGATATAATCTGGCTGCCCTACAACTTCGGATTTAACATGTACTTGCGCAAAGTCTTCTTGTACTTGTTTTGTTGTTATGCTAATTCCCCATTGTTCAAAGCTCACATCTTCCGTCACAATAATAGATACATTCCGATATAAGCCTGCTCCGGGATACCATCGTGAAGACTGCGGTAGATTGGTTAGCTGTACCGCTAAAGTGTTTTCTTTATTTTCTAATAATTCCTCGCTGATATCAAAGTAGAAATAACTGTATCCATAATTCCATTGTCCGATTAATCTTCCATTCAAATAAACCTTAGGTTGGCTCATTGCTCCTTCAAAAAGTAACAATGCACGCTTGCCTTTTTTAAAATCTGGAACTTCAAAAGTATTACGATACCAAGCCTCACCAATATATGGCAACGCTCCTGTACGTCCTGTTTTTTCAGTGGCTACTTTTTCATTATTCTGTGTTATGGCTACTGTCTGTTTATCAATTTCTTTGTCAAAAGGCCCGAAAATAGCATAGTCATGTGGAATTCGAACCTTTTCCCAATTTTTAGCGTCAAAATTAACTTTTTCGGCTTCGGGAATTTCACCTCGTTTAAACAACCAGCCATCATTTAATTTGATAACTGATCGAACTTGTCCGAAAACGCTATCTCCAGTAAAAAGAAGGATTAATGTGAATATTAAATTGGTATAATGACTAAAATATGCTTTCATAGATGTAATTAGGTACAAATGATATTATTTCACCAACAAAATATATGAAACATTTTTATCAAAACTATCCTTTACTGTCCTACTCATTCACCTTATTTTGATTCGAATTTGGTTTTAATTCATCGGGACTGTCATTGGTGTAATTGGAGACTTTCGTGCGAGATGCGGTTTGGAAAATATCTTCAATGATTTCTAAACGAATAGTATCTTTCGGATCAAAAGCATTAGACTCCATATATTCCATTATAGAATGATACAATTGCACTGAAGATGGCATACCATTCATATTAGCTTGTAAATCCGCACTACTCACCACAATTTTACCATTTCCGACTTTTGCTTCGAAAATTAATCCCAATCTTCTGCTCAAAAACCAAGTATCTATAGGTTGTACAATTGGTTTAAAATCTTGTGGAAAATCCTCTAAATTCATAACCTGAGCTTTTTGCTGTATATCCCACCATTGTAAATCCGAGTGATAGCTCGTCGGAAAATCCGCAAAAGCCTTATGATTATGTTGAATCAACATACCCGTCACATGGGGTGGACGCATCTTGAACCATGAAGTATTCCAAAAAACTGGCAAAAAGTGCATTTCTACTTCCTTTCCCTTCAGCACTTTTCCTGCAGCGTTTAGGAATACTTTTCCACCTTCAGCTAATACTTTCTTTGCCTTTTCATCCCAAGAAGTGGTATAATACACAGAAGAATAGGTTTTTTCTTTGGTAGAAGGATATACCCAAAAATTCCAATCATTGATAAACGAAGTGCCTCGAACAGTTACTTCTAGCTTATATTTAGTCGGTTTTTGAGTATTTTGCAAAGATTGTTTTATTTTTCCCACAGGAATTCCATTGGCAATCGGATAAGTTTTAGGATCAAAACTTCCTTTAGAAAATATTTCGCCACGTTCATCGCGAATCACCCAATCCAATATGGCATGCGCTAATGCAGATCTTCCCGAATGAAATAAGGCAACATCTACTTCTAAATTTTCAGAATTTGAGAATACGAATTTTGGAAACTTCGTCAAAGGAACAGTCTCATTCGAAAATTTTATATATTCATCCGCCGTAACATAACCTTTTTCTTGCCAAAAAGCATTCAAAACCCCAACTAAAGCTGTTCCTTGCCCAGGAAAATCTTGTAAACCTAATAACTGAAAACCGCCATAATCTGGGGTGCGCAGAATTCTCTCGATATCATGTTTGTACGCTAAAACTTGAAGTTTACCTGAAGCCATCAAAAAGTCTTTAGCTTGATCAGACATATGGTTATCCGTCAATATTTGCTTGAACATTTCCAAGTTTTTCGCACGATAAGCACCTGTATATTGCGAAATCTCCTCAAAATTTGGAAAAACACAATACTGACCATTTTCATGCGCTATAAAAGGAACCTGAAAAGAAGCAAGCTGCGCACTAAAATCAGAATAGGTTTCTGGCATTTTATTCCATTGCAAACCTCTTAATCCACCTCGCACCTGAAATTCCGCATTTGGTACTACTGGCCAGCTACCACCGACCGACATACCAGTATATACCCTTCTTGAATCTTTAGCTTTCCAATAATCTACATATTTATTTAAGTAGGCAACTTGATTTCCTGCAGGTTCATTCCCAGCGGACATCATCACGAATGAGGCATAATTGCCATAGTGCTTAACCATTCGCTCACTTTCATCATACAAATATTGATCTACAGGCTGTCCCAAACCGATTTTAGGCCCGTGATTTGGCCAGCTAGGTGCTTCTGGCTGCAAATATAATCCAACACGATCTGCTGCAATAAAAGCTGCCTCAGGAGGACACCACGAATGAAAACGTACATGATTCAATCCAAAAGACTTGATTTTCGTATAAATCTTTACCCAATCTTCTACGTCTGTTGAAGGATATCCTGTCAGCGGAAATTCACAATTGTGCAATGTACCTCGCAAAAACACAGGTCTTCCATTAATTTTAAATTGCTTATTTTCTACTTTGAAGTCACGCATACCAAACTGCACGACTTTTTCTTCTTTACCAAAGGAGGAATTTAAAGTAATTTTTAAGTTATATAATGCTGGGTCAAATTCATCCCAAGTCAACATACCTTCACTGAAAGGAACTTCTAATTCATACGTTTCAGTTTCCAAAACATCAAGAGATTTCTTAATAAGTTTCGTTTTGTCTTTTTTAGTGGAATTAAAACTTTCTGCGGAATAAGATATTGAAGTGGTGATTTTCTTACCTGTACGATTTTTTATTGCAAGCTTAATGATGGCTTTTCTATTGGTGATATCAGGAAAAACCGAGATCTGATCGATATGAATTTTAGGCAATGCTTCTAAAGCAATTTTTCCTATGATTCCATTCCAATTTCCTTGCGTATGATCCGAAATACTATGCGAATCAGGCCCTACATTTATTTCTTTTATTTGATTGTCAACTCGTATTGTGATGTTATTTTTTCCTTTTTGTAAATAAGAAGTAATATCATAAATATGGGGTGCTACCAATGAATTTTGTAAACCTACTTCCTGACTATTCACCCATACACGCGTCTCGATATGCGTCCTTTCAAGAAATAGAGTAATTTGCTTATTGGTCCAATTTTGAGGTATTACGACTTCCTTTTGATACCACGCTGCTCCAGTATAATACTTTAATGGTGTCAACCAAAAAGGAATATGAATATTTCCAGGCTGCCTAAACTTCTCCAAAGCCGGGTTAAAGTAAAAAGAACTATCATATATGGAACCGGTCCATTTTGTGGTCAAGGTAATCTCTTCTCCTTTATTTTGAGCAGTCATGGAACCAGGCAAGTTTATTTCATCATTTAGCTTTTGAGAATACCACTTTTGCTGTACACCCAAATCTGAATGGTCTATTTGAAAATGCCATTTTCCGCGCAAAGAAATCTTCTCTTGGGCATAGCTTGGGCAAATAAAGACGTAAAAAACTCCATAAAGAAGTAAAGAGAATATGTTTTTCATTTTAAAGTAGATAGCAATTTATAATTGGACTGACTAATACCCGTCAGGTTTTGATTGATTGAAATCGACTATAAAAATATACAAAACTTCCTAGATACAAAATCTAGTGTAAAATAAAAGGCACGACTATCCTGCCGTGCCTTAACTAAATATTGGTCTTATTTAATTTTTAAGCGCTTCTTTGAACTTCATTAAGCGTACGTAACCAGGACACTTTGTGATATCCTTTTGCCATTTATCCAATTCAATAAACTGTACTTTCAGGAATAAAGGAACATCTACCACAATTTGGTCTTCACTTATTTGTACCTGCTCCGGATAAGTTTTTCCTAATAATTCTTGCTGTAATTCTTCTTTAGTCACTTCTTCCTCCTCTTAAAATTATCCAATATAAGCATATGTAATACCGTCTCCACCTCTATCTGCATGCTCATCCTCAAAACGACTCACATGATTGTATTTACGCAAGTAATCTCGAATAAACTTCCTTAAAATTCCATCTCCTTTACCATGAATGATTTTCAGTGTAGGATAACCAATCATCACCGCACGGTCTAACACCAATTCAATCTTTTGCAAAGCATCTTCAGTACGCATACCACGCACATCTAATTCGGGATAAAAATCAGCCGAAGATTCTGTTGATACAGAACTTTGTCGTTTGATAGCTTTTGATTTCTCTTTGCTTCTTAATTTTGTTACTCTGTTCTTTTTAACAACTGTACGAAGTTCACCTAAAGCAAGAATTAAGCTATTGTTTTTTGTAATCTCCAAAATCTCACCTTCCGAACCTGAATCTTCAATACGCACCCAATCACCCACTTCTAATTCTGTTGTAACAGCAGTTGTACCCGGAACTTTAATTAGATTTTTAGCTTTTTGCAAAGAAGTAGTATGTTGATCAAGTGCTTTATTAAGCTTAGAACGAATTTCTTTAGTTTTCTCTTTATCCGCTTGAACGTTTTTGATTTCAGCAATGGTATTTTCAATGAGCTTATTCGCATCTTTCAGAATTAGTTTAGCTTCTTCCTTCGCTTTGCGAATAATCTCACGCTTATTGGTTTCTATATCCGTACTCAAAGCTTCATACTTTGCTTTCAACTCGACTAATTCCTTTTCGCGTTTGCTGATAGCATATTTCGTATCTACGATCTCCTTTTTATCTCGTTCTAAATCCACGAGTAAAGTATCCACTTTCTTCTGTTGTACGCCTATTTTTTGTTTTGCAGACTCCAGAATATCATTAGTCAAACCAATTTTTTGAGCTATTTCGAAAGCATAAGAACTACCAGGTTTTCCGATTTGCAAAATATACAAAGGCTGCATCTTTTGGTTGTCAAACAACATAGAAGCATTTTCCAAACCTTTAGTATGACTTGCAAAAAGTTTTAAGTTGGAATAGTGAGTAGTAATCACTCCTCGAACCTGCTTTTTATTCAATTGCTCCAACACTGCTTCCGCAATAGGTCCACCAAATTGTGGATCTGTACCCGTTCCAAACTCATCGATTAAAATTAATGTTCGAGCATTCGCAAATGTCGTAAAATGCTTCATCTTAGAAAGATGGGCAGAGTATGTACTCAAATCACTTTCTATAGATTGATCATCACCGATATCTGCGAAAATCTGCTTAAATATCCCGATAGAAGAACTTTCATCCGCTGGAATCAAGAGACCAGACTGCACCATGATTTGAAGCAAACCCACTGTCTTCATACAGACGGACTTACCTCCCGCATTCGGACCAGAAACTAAAATAATTCGATCTGTAGCGTCTATTTTTATATTTAAAGGAACAACCTCATTCTTTTCTTTAAGTGAATTCAGAAATAAAATAGGATGTCTCGCATGTACTAAATTTATACTAGCTTCTTTGTCCAGTAATGGCATATTTGCTTGCAAATCAATTGCAAATAATGCTTTTGCACGAACAAAATCCAACTTAGTAATCAAGCCATGGTAGGACAATAATAGAGGAACATTAGGACGAATTTCTGTTGTCAACTCCGTTAATATACGAACAACTTCCCGTCTTCTGTCAAATTCCAAATCTCTCACTCGATTGTTAAGGTGAAACACCTCTTCTGGCTCTATATAAGCAGTTTGTCCTGTAGCAGATTCATCATGTATTAGGCCTTTAAGCTTTCTTTTATTTTCCGCAAGAATAGGAATACACAAACGACCTTCACGAATAGTCAAGCTACCATCCGCTGTCCATCCATTCGCTTGTGCCTGTCTATATACAACATCCAAACGCTTACGCGCTTCCTGTTCTGATTTTTGAATTTCTTGCGTAATGGCTTCCAATAATCTAGAAGCGTTATTTTTCAAGCGACCACGATCGTCCAGCACCCGCTCAATAGAACGAATAATAGATTTTTCAATTGGCAAATGTTCAAATAACAATTCCAGATGCGAATATTGTCCTTCTCGATCATTGAAATAGCGAATGATATTAAAGACGGTGCGTAATGCCAAAAGCATGCGGTACAATTCATCTTCCGTCAAAAAAGCACCTTCCAGCTTAGCTTTATCTGCTAAAGGCTTTATCGGATAGATATGATCCACAGGAAGCGGCTCATCGTGTAATAATAATTCTTTGAATTCGTGCGTTTGACGCAAAAAGCGATCGATTTGATCTACTTTTATCTGTGGCTGAATTTTCTCCACCATCAATCGTCCAGCCTCACTCAAACATTTCTCTTTGATTAACTCTCGTATTTCCGTGAAGCCCAGCTTATCAATTGCATTTTGAGGATATATCATTGAGGTAATTGTCGTTTTACAGGTTTTACCATTCGATCATTTTTAAACAATTCTCGTCTTTTACGTAAGACTTCTCTGACCGAATCTTTTTTTGTTGCATCAGGTTCATCATTTACCTTAACAGGTTCTTCTACTGGTTGAAGCTGCTCAGCCGCTCTATCCAATGAAACTTCCTGTGGTCCTTCCGTTGGAAGTTGTTGAGGAGCTTGATAATAAGAACCTCCTGAGGGATTATAGATGTTCAATTTATTAATAAAACGTTCGCTATTAAGTTTAAATTGTGTCAAATCAATAGCTTTATTTTTTGCTGTATCAACAAATACAAATGGCGATTTGAAGTTGCGCGCATAATTTGCCAAACTATCTTTATCTAACATAGTCAGATTTGGAACCGGTATTAAGTTGAATTGATTATTTAAGAAATCGAAATTTGTATTATTCAAGACTCTCCGTGTATAGTCAAAATAATTTCTAAATCCAGTATCACTGCTGTTATAATATCTCAGGTTTTCTATACGACTATATATACGTTGCATATGATATACACGTTGCATGCTATCTTGTTGCTTCGCATTACGAATAGAATCTTCAACATGAAATTCGCGTTCGTATTTACTTAAATTTTTGTTGATATCGCCATAGATTTTATCTGTCAAATTCGGATTACCAAAGTAGAAATTCAAATTTTTGACAAAAGTAGCAGAATCAATATCGTACTTATCAAATATTTTATCATACAATACAGGCATTACCTTCTTAGCACTGTCTGAAGGCAGAGTATTCAAATAACCATCCACTATAGAAACTTCTGTAAGTATCTCTGTGATCTTACTTTCCGAAACTACTCCACTCGGTTTGGACTTGGCACAAGAAAGAATCAAAAAAAACGATATAAATATGCTGTATAATAACCTTTGCATTGCTTAAATTTGTACAAATTTACGAAATGATACTCTTCTATGAGCCACATCTTGTAAAATAATAATTTTATCTTCTTAATTAGATTTTATAATGAGCATTACGACAAATATTGAGGAAATTCAGACCGAGTTAAAACCTTTGGGTGTAACTCTTGTGGCGATATCGAAAACTAAACCTATAGAAGATATACAAGAAGCCTATGATGCTGGTCAACGTATTTTTGGAGAGAATATGGTTCAAGAAATGGTTGATAAGTACGAAAAACTCCCTAAAGACATTGAATGGCATTTAGTAGGTCATTTACAGACCAATAAAGTAAAATATATTGCTCCTTTCGTGGCTATGATTGAATCTGTAGATTCATTAAAGGTTCTGAAAGAAATCAATAAACATGCACATAAGAACAATCGTATAATAGATTGTCTCTTACAAATTTATATTGCTGATGAAGACAGTAAATTTGGTTTAGATCATGTTGAACTTATTGAATTATTAGAAAGTCAGGAATATGCTGAATTAGAAAATGTACGTATCCGTGGTTTGATGGGAATTGCGACAAATACCGACAACGAAAAATTCATTAAAGAAGAGTTTTATGAATTAAAAATGCTTTTTGATGGCATCAAAGTAAGTTATTTCCGCAAAGAAGAATCCTTTGATACGCTTTCTATGGGCATGTCTTCGGATTACAAAATTGCTATTGAGCAAGGCAGTAATATGATTCGCCTAGGTAGTACATTATTCGGAAAAAGAGTCATCAAACATTTCAAAGCAAAATAAAAATTGCATTATTTAATGGTAAAATTAGCCTACATATTCGCTTTTATATTGTTTAATTCCTGTTCGCAAGGTAATGTAAAATCCCAATCGCAGCAGGAACAAGTTACTCCGCGCGATACGGTGTCTTACACTTACAATATACATAAGAATATTAGCTCTTATCTGGTGGAGAGTGAAGGAAATATAGACACGGCTTATTACCAAATATCTTATCCTATATTTCACGATCGAACTTTGAATGAAATTTTATCTCCCTATATTTTAGTGGATGGAGATGAATCGCCAGAGATTGCTGCCGAATCCTTTATTTTAGGTTACAATGAATTTGTGGAAGAAAGCAGTACGCAAAGCATAAACTTCCCTTGGTACAAAAATGTATCTAGTGAAGTGTGGACCAATACTCCATTATTTTTGACTTTGGCTACAGCTGTGGACGAATATACTGGCGGTGCTCATGGCAATCATTACACGATAATCTCTACTATTGACCTGGAAAAAAAGAAAAAGATCGAACTAAAGGACATAATTCAAAAAGAGAATATTCCCACATTCACAAAAATCGCAGAGAAACATTTTAGAAAGAATGAAAATTTATCAGATTCTGCCTCATTAGAAAAGGATTTCTTTTTTGAAAATGGTATTTTTGCGGTCAACGACAATTTTGGACTAACCAAAAATAGTTTTGTCATTTATTACAATGAATACGAAATAAGACCGTACGCTGAGGGACCAACTTTATTAGAAATCCCCTATTCGGATATCGAAAACATCCTGAATCCTGTAGGCCAAAAGTACATTCACAGTTTGAGACAGTCTTTAAATTAACCTTATACGAAATTATACATGCAGGTATTTAAGTTTGGTGGTGCTTCTGTAAAGAATGCGGACAATATCAAAAACGTAACTTCCATCATCTCCACATACAATTCTTCGGAATTAATAGTCGTAGTCTCAGCCATCAACAAGACCACAAATAAACTAGAGCAAGTTATCAATGCTTATTTTCATCAAAATGGTGATTATTTTGGTTACCTGAATGAGGTGAAACAAGAGCACTATCAAATATTACATAATCTTTTCGAAGATCCAAACCACCCCATTTTTGACGAAATAGCCAATACTTTTGTGGAAGTGGAATGGATACTGGAGGAAGAACCACAAGATACATACGATTATTTATATGATCAGATAGTGTCATTAGGAGAAATACTTTCTTCAAAAATTATTGCGGCATATCTGGTTCATACAGGCATGAAAGCTAAATGGATCGATGCCCGTGATTATATTCAGACGGACAATACCTATCGTGAAGGAAAAGTAAATTGGCAATTGACAGAAGACAAAATCCGCCGAGACTTGCCAGAAATTTTGGATGAATATATTGCGATTACACAAGGTTTTATTGGTTCGACTTCGGAGAATTTCACAACAACCTTGGGTCGCGAAGGGTCAGATTATTCTGCTGCAATCTTTGCTTCCTGTCTCAATGCGGAAGATATCACCATTTGGAAGGACGTACCTGGTGTATTGAATGCCGATCCAAAATGGTTTGCTGAAACAGAGCTTATTCCCGAGTTATCGTATACGGATGCAATCGAATTAACGTATTATGGTGCAACGGTAATTCACCCTAAAACAATTAAACCACTACAAAACAAGAAGATAACATTAAATGTTCGTTCTTTCATCAATCCGGAGAAACCCGGTACAGTTATACGCACTACAAATCAGACTCTACCCGTTCCATCCTTTATCTTTAAGGTAGATCAGGTATTTATCAATATTCAACCGCGAGATTTCTCTTTTATCGTAGAAGACAACTTATCTCACATATTTAATCTATTGCATGAGCATCGTATAAAGATTAATATGATGCACAACAGTGCTATTAGTTTTGCAATTAGTGTAGATAATACAGGTACAAATATTGATGCTTTATTAGAAGATTTAGAAAAGAGATTTAAAGTAACCGTCGAAAAAGGGTTAGAATTAATCACCATTCGCTATTACAATCAACAAACAATTGATCGAGTATTAGTAAATAAAGAAATAATTCGCGAACTTAAGGATCAATATACTTGTCAGATTCTGGTTAAAGATTTGAATGAATAGAAACATCTTACATAAAGAGGTTCAGGATTATATAAAAGCTAACAGGCAGTTGGATCCAGCGGTTGTTGCTTTTAAGAAAAGTCCTTTTCCAGACGTTTCTCCATCCGAATTGGCAGCCCAAATTGATGGCTGGCAACGTGCCTGCAAGAAGTTGCCGACTTGGGCATATTCAGCAAACATTTATTATCCCGATAAAATCAATTTGGAACAATGTTCTTCGGAGCATACCGCTTTGGTGAAGCAATCATTGATTCGCAAAGGAAGCAAAGTGGTCGATTTAACTGGAGGCTTTAGTGTAGATAGTTGTTATATTGCGCAAGAAGCGCATATAGTTGTCCATTGTGAACTAAACGAAAAACTTTCCCAAATCGTAAAGCACAATGCGGAGCAGCTTGGTGTACGCAACCTAGTTCCGCTTCATACGGACGGCGTCAAATTTGTCGAAGAGCAAGAAGATGACTCCTTGGATTATATTTACATTGATCCTTCCCGCCGGGTTAATCACGCAAAAGTATTCTTATTAGAAGACTGTGAACCTAATATCGTCGAGCTACAGGACATGTTTTTCCGTAAATCGCGTTATATTCTGTGCAAACTTTCTCCGTTGATGGATATCAATTCGGCTTTACAGAAGTTGAAGCACGTAAAATTGTTATATGTTATCAGTGTAGATGGTGATTGCAAAGAATTGTTGTTCTTGCAGGATCGAGATTTTAATGGAGAAACTACAATAACAGCTATTCGTTTGTTTTCTGACCAGTTGCAGAATATTTCTTTCACACCAGAAGAAGAAAAATCAACTTTAGTCAAAACATCCGAACCCTTAAACTATCTGTACGATCCAGATGTGGCTATTACCAAAGCTGGAGCTTTTAAAAGTGTAGCCAAAGCATTTGGCTTGTTTAAACTGCATACACATACACACCTCTATACTTCCGAAAATTTGGTTAAGGATTTTCCTGGACGTATTTTTAAAATCCAAAACGTGTACTCTTTAGGCGAATTTAAGAAACTAAACACGTTTGCAAAGGCGAATGTAGCCACCAAAAATTTCCCAATAAAAGTAGATGAGATTCGTAAGAAATTCAAAATCAAAGACGGAGGAGCAGATTTCCTATATTTTTTGACGGACTACGCGGAAAACCATATTGTCATTCATTGCTCAAAAGTTGAATAAAGACATACAGCTTACAATCTTCTATCCTATTCATTGTATATTTAAATTACTATGAATAAACTAAAAATTTCGGCTCTAGAATTAGCCACAATTTGTAAAAACAGTAACCCATCAGAAGCCATTCAACGTGCTGTTGATGGTGCTCAACATATCGAAAAATTAGGTTTTGAACGTATTTGGTTTGCAGAGCACCACAATATGCCGCATATTGCGAGTTCTGCCACTTCGGTTTTAATCGGCCATATTGCAGGCAAAACCAATACAATCCGTGTAGGTTCCGGCGGTATTATGTTGCCAAACCACACGCCCTTGATTATTGCTGAACAATTTGGCACACTCGAAAGTATTTATCCGGGAAGAATTGATTTGGGATTAGGTCGTGCGCCTGGAACAGATCAACTCACTGCGATGGCTTTGCGTCGCAATAATTTGAATACGTCATTCTATTTCAAAGATGACATCTTAGAATTACAGCAATATTTGGATGAAAACAATGTACAAGCCAAAGTGCGTGCATTTCCAGGAGAAGGCTTAGATATTCCGATTTACCTTTTAGGTTCTAGTACTGATAGTGCTTATTTAGCTGCTGAATTGGGCTTACCATATGCTTTTGCTGCACACTTCGCTCCTGCTATGTTAAAACAAGCTACAGAAATTTACCACGAAAAATTCCAACCTTCTCAATATCTACAAAATCCTTATTTTATTATTTGTGTAAACATTGTGGCGGCAGAAACTGTAGAAGAAGCGCAATTCCAGTCCACGAGTTTGTTCAATATGTTCGCAGGAATCTTGACGAATTTACGTAAACCACTTTCTCCTCCCACGGAAAAACCAATCTATGATGGCATTCCCGAAATAGAACAAGCCGTGCAAAGTATGGTAAATTGTACGTTTATTGGTACAGAGAAAGAAATTCGTGAAGATGTTTTGGCTTTTGCTGAACAATATCAAGCGGATGAGATCATGGCAACAAATTATATCTTTGATGCCAAGAAACGTTTAGAAGCATTTGATATTATTGCGAAAGCATTGATAGAAAAATAACAAAAATGGCTGATACATAATTTATCAGCCATTTTTGTTACACCTCCAAATTCAATAAACTATGCTGCGTAGCCGTAAAAATATTGCGGAAGACAATATTCAGTTCATTGTCTTTTTGTGCTCCAGAAATACCTACCAAAGGAAATAGTGAAGTTACCCCTTCTCTGATTTCGCGAACTATTCTTCTTGATTCGGTGGCAATTTCAGATAATAACTCTACGGAGATATTTGCTGCATCGACCGAAACTTGTTCCCAAAGCTGCTGGATTAGAGCCTCTGCTTTTTGCTCATACTTTTCAACTAATTGCTGATAGCTATCTACCTGACGAAAACGAGTTTTACTGTACTTCTCCGCCCAATCGGGATTTTTGGACTTATCAAAAAAGTACTTTTCGACTAAATCCAAAAAACGCTTATACATCCCCAAATAATTAGGAAGCAAAGTCAACTCGGCGAAGGTCATAAACGGAATTTTGTAAAGTGTACTTTCTACTTTACGTTCCGAAGGTTTCAGTTCAAAAGCATAAGCTTTATCGATAGCTACACTATCCAGCGAAAAACTGTGTGAGGCCGTACATTCCAAACCAAACGTATCCCAATCGTAATGAATCAACACATGCTCTTTTGGCACGAAGAAGGAATAAATCACCGATTCGCCTTGTGCATTTACCCTTTGAACATCTCCATCGTAAATAAAAGCATTCAGCGTAAAATGCGTTAAATGTGGCGCTCCTGTAGCATATTGCCACACACCTGTGAGATGATATTTTTCACCGTCAAAAATAGCTTTGCCATTAGCCCTTCCACTACCACCAAAACAAACTTTTGGATTCGCAAAAACTTCTTTTGCCAGTGAGGCATTGATAAAACCAGCAAACATATTCGCTCCTGAACAAAGTGTTACTGTCCACGCAAAGCCTCCGTCCCAATACGCTAAATTCTTAATTAACTTAAACCCATCTATTAAACTCAAATCCAACCCTTTGTATTCTTTCGTAACCCAAATGTTAAACCAATTGTATTTATAAATTAAATCTAATTGTTCAGGTACCAATTGCTTCGCTTGAATAGATTTGGATTGTGCATCGCGGATTACGGCTATAGTCTGTTCGTCTAGGTGCATATTAAGATAGTTTAGCTTCGAGTTTCATAATTCTAGCCCATTTGAAATAACCAAAAATGGCTACAATAAACAGGAAAGTCGTGAGTAAAGCAAATAAATATAAGTCTTTGTGAATCAATAAAGGAATAGCAAAAGCATTGCTAATGTTGAGCAAAATCCAGTTTTCGATTTTGCGTCGAGCCAATAACCACATACCTGCCCAGGCCGTGCAAGAAACCCAAGCATCCCAAATAGGCACATCCGAATCGGTCACGTATATCAAAAAGAAATACAAAATCGCAAAAGCGCCAAGTACAATACCAATAACCGTTGTCCATTCTTGTGAAGTACAGGAAGTAATAGGTTGTTCGCTCGCATCTTTATTCGTTTTCCAATACCACCAACCGTATATACTCATGACGAGATAATACATATTTAAAGCGATATCCGCATAAAGTTTGGCTCCAAAAAGTACATACATACCGGATACAATACCCAAAATACCAAAAAGATAATTAGATACTTTATTATTTTTACTAAGAAGTACTTGGATAATGCCGCAAAGCACAGAGAATCTTTCTAACCAAGAAGTGGCGTGAAAGGCTTTTATAATTTGGTCTATAATTTCCATTTAAGTGCGTTATAATTTTTAAAACTACACTTACGGAAATGCTAATATTTTGACAGCTTTTAGAAATTAATCCCTACGCCAGCATTACCTGGATCAGGTTCCTTCCGATAGACGGAATTGGGTATAATCTCAGCTTAAAAAGTAGAGCCTATTCGGCTCTACTCTAGCACCCCATAAGTTTCTTTTACTTATATATTAATCCATTTTCAATACGCGTTGCGAATGCTCGCGAACTTGCGCACAAAGTTCTGGATTGTCATTCAATGATTGACCCCAAGAAGGAATCATCTCACGAAGTTTATTTTTGTATTCTGTTGATTTGGCTCTTTCAGGGAAACATTTTTTCAATAATTGAATCATGATAGCCACTGAAGTCGAAGCACCAGGAGAAGCACCTAATAAAGCTGCGATAGAACCATCTGCACTTGAAACTACTTCTGTTCCGAATTCTAACACACCACC
The DNA here is from genome assembly GCF_011043515.1 of Sphingobacterium sp. SGL-16. Lineage (NCBI taxonomy): Bacteria > Pseudomonadati > Bacteroidota > Sphingobacteriia > Sphingobacteriales > Sphingobacteriaceae > Sphingobacterium > Sphingobacterium sp. SGL-16. The sequence continues at coordinate 103,408 of NZ_JAAKGQ010000002.1, forward strand.
ATGTTTAGGATCTTTTTTGATAACCTGTACACGTTGACCTGCTTTTTCGATAACCCAGTCTTCCATTTTTGCTGTAGGCATGAATTGTTTTAAAGACTCTAATTTGTCTTTTGGTTTTTTCATCACCTCCGTAATCAAATATTTAGTTAAATCTAAGTTGTCCAAACCTGCTGACAACATCGGTTTGATGTTTGACAACTTAATAGAAGCTGGTAAATCGAAGAATGAACCTTGTTTCAAGAATTTTGTGGAGAATCCTGCATAAGGACCAAACAATAATGCTTGTTTACCATCGATATAACGTGTATCCAAGTGAGGTACAGACATCGGAGGAGCACCTACAGATGCTTTACCGTATACTTTCGCTTGGTGTTGTTTGATGATTTCTTCATTTGTACATCTCAACCATTGACCACCTACAGGGAAACCACCGTAACCGTTAGCTTCAGGAATACCTGATTTTTCTAACAATAATAAAGAGTGACCACCTGCACCGATGAATACAAATTTCGCTTTGATTTCGCGTTTATCACCAGTTTTAAGGTCTTTTACTTCTACTTCCCAACGGCCATCATCTTCACGATCGATATCTTTTACTTCTTGATTAACCGAAATATTAATGTTTTTCTTTGTAGAAAGATGCTTAATTAAATCTCTAGTCAATGCACCGAAATTCACATCCGTACCGATATCCATTTTTGTAGCAGCGATAGGTTCATTACCTGTTCTACCTTGCATCATTAATGGAACCCATTGCTCTAACAACGTCTTGTCTTCCGTATATTCCATACCTTTGAACAACGTTTGTTTAGTCAATGCTTCGTAACGTGTTTTTAAGAATTTCACGTCATTCTCGCCAAATACCGCACTCATATGAGGCACTTTGCGAATGAAGTGTTCAGGATTTTGAATAACCCCTTTTTCAACCAAATATGCCCAAAATTGTTTCGAAATCTCGAATTGTTCTGCAATTTTGATGGCTTTATCAATTTTTACTGAACCATCAGCTTGTTGAGGCGTATAGTTCAATTCACATAAAGCAGAGTGACCTGTTCCTGCATTATTCCATGCATCCGAACTTTCAGCTGCTACAACGTCCAAACGCTCTAAAATCTCAATATTAATATCAGGATTTAACTCATTGATCAATGTACCTAGAGTAGCACTCATGATACCCCCACCAATTAGCACTACATCAACTTCTGATTTTTGTTTTTTCTTGCCCATGACTAGTATTAATTCCAACAAAATTAACATTCATAAATCTTTCTAACGAATGATTTTGTCAATTTATACTCATATAGTTTGAAATTTTTTAACAAAAAGTCAATCTTGGTTCGGAAATGAAATTCACTGTCATTTTTTAATAAATTACTACAATTTCAAAATTTGTGTATTTTTGTTTTTAACTCCAAAATGAAGGAATCTTCATCAGAGGTAAAATTGAAACTATAAAAATTGCTATATGAAATTATTAGAGGGAAAAACAGCTTTAGTAACCGGTGCTTCTAAGGGAATCGGTCGTAAAATCGCAGAAGTATTTGCTCAACACGGCGCTAATGTGGCTTTCACATACCTTTCATCTGTAGAAAAAGGTCAAGCTTTGGAGCAAGAACTACAAGCTTTCGGTACTAAAGTCGTGGGTTATCGCTCAGATGCTTCAAAATTTGATGAAGCAGAAAAATTAATTAATGACATTGTTGCTGATTTTAGCACTATCGATATCGTCGTTAATAATGCAGGTATTACAAAAGATGGTCTTTTGATGCGTATGACAGAAGAAAACTGGGATGATGTGATCAATGTAAACTTGAAATCTATCTTCAACGTAACGAAAGCTGCTTCTAAAGTTATGATGAAAAACCGTAAAGGTTCATTTATTAATATGTCTTCGGTGGTTGGTATCCAAGGTAATGCAGGTCAAGCGAACTATGCAGCTTCTAAAGCAGGTATCATCGGTTTCACTAAATCGGTAGCTAAAGAATTAGGTTCTCGTAATATCCGTGCAAACGTGATTGCTCCAGGATTTATCCGTACAGAAATGACTGACGTATTAGATCCGAAAGTAGTAGCAGGTTGGGAAGCTGGTATTCCATTGAAACGTGCGGGTTCTACAGACGATATCGCGAATGCTTGTTTATTCTTAGCTTCTGACTTATCATCATACATCACAGGACAAACATTGTCAGTAGATGGTGGTATGGTATAATAAAATATTATTGTAATAAAACGATTGGAAGCGTCTCGAGTAATTTGAGACGCTTTTTTTATGCTTATATTTGCACACTATGATAGCTAAAGAAAGTGTTTTTTCTATTCAGAATGAAGAAGATTTCAATCGTGTTGCCTTAGAAGTTTTCCAATATCAATTTGAAAACAATAAAGTCTACCAACAATATGTACGCAATCTGCATATAGACACTTCAGCTATCAGCCATTATAGTGAAATTCCTTTTCTACCGATTCAATTCTTCAAAACACAAAAGGTGTCGACGCTAGATAGTATGCCACAAATTACTTTTACCAGTTCGGGTACTACAGGAATGATCAACAGTCAGCACCATGTGTACGACTTGGAATGGTATGAAATGAGCTTTCGTAAAGCTTTTGAACAGTTCTATGGTAGTATCAAAGATATTGCAGTATTAGCGTTGCTTCCATCCTACTTAGAACGTGAAGGTTCTTCGTTAATCTATATGGTGAATGATTTGATTCAAGCCTCGCAACAGCCCGAAAGCAATTACTTCCTGTACAATCACGATGAACTTTATGCGACTTTGCAACAATTACAAGCCAAAGGCACAAAGACATTATTAATAGGTGTCACCTATGCCCTATTGGATTTTGTTGAGAAATACAAAGTCGACTTTCCTGAATTAATCGTTATGGAAACGGGCGGTATGAAAGGAAAACGCAAAGAAATGATTCGCGAAGAACTGCATCATATTCTTTGTACTGGTTTTGGTGTATCCGCTATTCACTCCGAATACGGCATGACCGAACTATTGTCACAAGGTTACTCTAAAGGTCAAGGTCTCTTCCAAACCCCAAAATGGATGAAGATATTAATCCGTGACACCAACGACCCGCTGACCTTAATCCCAAACAGCAATACGGGAGCTATTAATGTCATTGATTTAGCGAATATACATTCTTGTTCCTTTATAGCTACACAAGATTTAGGCAAAATATACCCCGACCAATCTTTTGAAATCCTAGGCAGATTCGACAATGCAGATATTAGAGGTTGTAATTTGTTAGTGCAGTAGATTTACAGCTCCATCTACGTTATTGTTTAACAATAAAGATTAAACAACTAGTTTAATTAACAACTCAAGAAAGTATAGTTTCGCTACACAAAACTCTACAGCTGATTAAACAATTATTTTGTTCGCTATATGTGAAATAGAAACAAAATAAATATGTGAAAACTAATAATATACAATAGTTATAAATGAAATACTACTATAAGGATGATTTAGCGAAGCATTTTTGTATATTAGTTTTCGTAAAACCAATTGTTGTAGGCAATTGACAAACTATTCTAAATCAACTAAACATGGACTGCAAAATGGACACCCACTTATTTATAATCATTGGCATTATGGTTGCCAGCGGTTAGTTAGGCGGTTACCTCAACTACTTGCATAATTTTGATACTCACGAGAAGGATGGAAAGGATAAACTCGCAAAGCTTAAATATATTCTATTAGGTATCGGTGCGGCTTTATTAGTCCCTGCATTTCTCAAAATGATTTCCAGCAATCTTGTTAGTAGTCAAGACAACAATGACTACTTGATATTTGCTGGTTTCTGCTTAATCGCTGCAATTTTCTCTCGAAGATTTATCACTACAATTGGAGAGAGAATATTAGAAGCTGCTAAGAAGGCTGAAAAAACAGCGCAAGAGAGCAAGCAAAAAATTGAAAATACGCAACTTGAACTCTCCTCCGCCAGAGAAAGAATTGAAGATGTAAAGCTTGCCGTTGATTTAAAAAACTCTGAGAATACTGTCACCGAGAGCACTAATAATACTCAGAAAGATATTTTATTGGAGCTTGCAGACAACTACATCTCCAAAACTAGTGTTCCCGATTATAGTGAAAGGTTGAAGCTGAAGGCAGAACTAGGTAGAAAAATGGGAGAAATAATAGTTCGAAATAATCTACCAAAAGATGAGTTACTATCTAATCACCATTCTGAAGGAATGTTATTAGCACTGTCATACTCGGTTCAACTTAAGCCTAACGAAACAGGCTTGGATTTGCTTATTAGCATTGCAAAATACGCTTCACAGCTCTACACTAAATATTCGATTCTTGTTTCTTTTGACGCTAGCAAGAAACAGTTATATAAGCCCAAATCAAGTTAAAGAAGTGAGTGATATAGTCAAGGCTTTCAGAACTCATGCGGACAGACCTTTGCTTAGAAAAATTCATGATACCTTAAATATTTTGAGTTTCATTGGACCTCTTGATGACGAGTAAATGCCTACAACAGTGCATTGGCAATATGGCGGGTTGACGAATATACTCTCAACTTTTTGTTCTCTATTCAGCTTCTGTTTCGGCAGACGAATAGAGCCTAGCAGCAGAATTAACAATAGGCTTCTGTAGCTTTAATTAACAGCGGCAACAGCGGACGGAACACAGAATACCACCACATCGCCAATCCTTCAACGTTAAAAAAAGCTTATTAAATTTCAATAAAAAACTTCCCGCAACAGACTGACCATTAACAATTAAGCTATATCTTTGAAATATGAAAAACATATTGAGGATATTTTTTTATAATTTGTTTTTTTGGTTAGGGCTTTATTACATCGTTATTACCCAATTTAATACCATTGGAAAAATAGATCACGAACATAGTAATTTCAAAGGAATACTATTTTTCGGGATGCTGATGAATGCATTGTTATTTCATGGTATTGTACATTATTGGATTCCTCGAAACTTCAAATATGATACTTTAGGAAAATCAATCTTACAGCTTTTAGCGATATACCTTTTTATTACAGCGATTGAATGTCTTGTAGATTATATTTTTATTCCAATAGAAACTAAAGACCTCAATTTCTTTCTTGAAATTGTGATAATAAACTTCGCAGCAAACTTCATCTATTTACTTGCGGGCTCATTAATTGGATTAACGATCTTATGGTTGAATAACGAACGTAAAAATCAACTATTGATTCAAGAAAATTTAAAGACACAAATCAAATTCCTAAAGAGTCAGATCAATCCACATTTTCTATTTAATGTACTGAATACAGCGTATGCTAGCGCTAAAATAAATAAAGACAATACCACGGCAGACATCATTATGGATTTGTCCGAAATGATGCGCTATATGCTTTATGAAAGTGACCAAAAATATGTTACTATAGATAAAGAACTAGATTATATTAAAAGTTACCTCGAACTAGAACGCAGAAGATTACCTGAAGAATATCAACAAAATATTCATTATAATTTCAATATCAACAAGGATAATCAATTGAAGATAGCACCTATGGTTTTGATACCTTTTATTGAAAATGCTTTCAAACATGGTAGAGTCGACATCTCCCCTGTTTCGATTGATATTCAAGCGACATTAAGCACTACGAATGTACTTACATTGACTGTAAAGAATATTAAAAATCCATATAAAACAACGCGAAAAAACTCAGGTGGTATAGGTATGAATAATGTGAAAGAAAGACTTAATCTATTATATCCTAATAAGTATGCTTTAGACATCCAATCGGATGAAGAAACCTACCAAGTTAAGTTAGAATTGACATTAAATACTTGATAGTTTATAAAAAAAGGCAGAACATGAGTTCTGCCTTTTATATTTCTAAGTTAAAACCTTAGCTTATTTTACTTTTGTAAAGTGGTAACGTAATGGTGCGAAACGCATAGCTGGGCTGTCACCAAATGATTTGTATATATCGTACGTGTTTTTCAAGAAATCAGTTGGTTCGAAATCAAAGATAGTTACTTCTAAAGTTTCTACACCGTCATTTGTAGTAAAAACACGGAAACCAATTTGCGCTTCGCGTTCTGCTACATTCGTAGCCGAGAATTTCACATTTGCCAAAGCTTTGACTACCAACATTTGAACACTTGGGTATCCAGCCTCTTCTTGTAATCTTTCAGCAACCTCACCTAAATTGATTAATTTAGAATCTCTAAAATAATTTTTAAGGTCACTTGTCAAGGCTGTTGTCAAACCTTCTTCGTTGAAGACTAATTTGTCAGTAGCAGCACCTTTAGCTAATTTCGTTAAATCATCCACACCGAAGTTATTCATTGTTTTCCACCAATCTTCGTTTGTGAAAGCTGCGTATTTCCACTCACCTACTAATTTATCGTATAGGCTACCGAAAATTACTACTGAAGCTTTATCAAAGTTACCTGGTTTCAAGATGAAAGGAACTTGTTTTAATTTTAATACTACTTGCTCTTTACCAGCCTCTTGTTTGATTAAATCCAATTTCAAAGTTCCTTTGCTTTGCCCAGCAAGAATAGTGATTGTTTTACCATTGCTGAATTTGAAGTGCTCACCTTCTACCGCTGTAGATGAAGGATCTACTTCTACTTCAAAAGTTAATGCTTCTTCTGTAGTGTATGCACCTGAAATTTTGCTCAATTGCAATACCACATCCGAAGATTGCGTCATAGTGTAGTTTTCTTTGTCAAAAGAGTAGATTACAGTGTTGGAAATATCCACACCAACTGAAGCTTTTGACAAACCTAAAGTAGCAAAAGACGCAGGAGCCAATGTAAGATCAAGCTTTGTGTCTTCTGTAATAGATTTTAAAAATTTCACCACGACAGTTGCTTCGTTGCTACCATTAGCAAAAGTGAATTTTTTAGCGGAAAGCGTGTAGTCCACACCTTCTACCAAACCACCAGAAACTGTAAAATCAACAGATTGATTGTTTGCGAATGGTGCTGTAGAAACCACTTTTACTACCGCTTCATTGTTGAAATCTAAACCATACAACTCTTTTGCAAAAGCAACAACAGGTAACTGCACGGTTTCATCTTTCGAGCACGACGTCAATAAAGTCGCAACGGCTACAAATGCCAATAAAATGGCTGAAAATTTAGTTTTCATAAAATTATTAATTATAGTTTATTGTATTCTTCACGTTGTTGATTCACCAATTCACGTTCTTCTTCCGATAGAAAAACAGGATCTGGCGCTCTGTATTCCCGAATAAAAGTCTCCGATGGCGGAGGAACTTCATTTGGTTTTTCACATGCTGATAGGATCGTAACGCATCCTAAAACAGCGACACATTTCAATATTTTATTAAAATTCATATCCTTCATTTTGAATGAGTCCAGGTGTTAATTCCACGTCGCGGCGAGGCAATGGAAAGGTGTACATGTATTTTTTAGTAGTGTATTTAAGACCGTTGTTGGCTACCCAAAATTCTGGTCTACCGTTTCTTTTTAACTCGTAGAAACGATCACCTTCACCATGCAATTCTTTTCTTCTTTCATTTAGAATAGCCGTAATTAAAGGTGTCAACGGTTTTCCATTCACATCTACTTTAATGTTTCCAGAAGAAGTTTCAGTTGGCAAGGTTGCCAACGTGTAAGGTTGGAAGTTAGTTATGCGGTTTTGACGTAAAATGTTTAGCCATTTTAAAGCTTCTTCCGTATTCCCCAAATGCGCGTTTGCTTCTGCTAAGACCAACACAAATTCTGCTGAACGCACCTTTCCTACAAATAGCTTTTGATTTACGCGTTTGCTATTTGTCGTGATGGCATACCGTACATCATTTCCTTTCTCCGTGAAAGCTTCCACAAAGTCTTTGCTTAATGGACGATTCTTAATCACAGCTTGGCTGTTGATAAATTCTGCAGAAGTGCTAAATGAGAATAAATAAGAACGTAACAAGACATTCGCTTCTTTATTATTTTGAGATTGGATCATGGAAGCATATTCTAAACCTTTTACCAATGGATGACGGTCGACAATTTCAGCTGACAAGTCAATTGCTTTTTGCCATTGCTTAGTCCAGAAATAATATTTTGCATAATAAGCTTTAATTACATCCTCGGTGTATCGGTAGATTTCATCTGAAATATCATAGCTCAATGCTTTATCAAAATCACTTTCAATTAAAGATTTCACGGCACCATATGAAGCACGTATGGGGCGTTCTTCCATATCAAAATCGACTACGATAGGCACACCTAATTGTGTATCATCTGCAAATGGCTCACAAAAATCACGTAATAAAAAGAAATAAGCTATTGCACGCATCGTGTAAGCTGTACCCATCACATTCTTTTCTTCAGCAGATTGTACCGAAGGCAGGTTATTGATAATGATGTTGGCATCACGAATGACCTCATATAATTTTTGGTAACGTGTTTGCTTATTGCTTAGCTGACCACCGATATACATTTGCAAGGTACTCCCCCCTGGTTGTGTCAACGTAGCATTGAAATTATCTGTAATGGATTCAATAGCGACTAAAGCAGAAGCATTTTCTATCAATACATGATCTTCTCCATTATCGATACTGTTAAGATGTTTGTGAAGAATAGAAGCAAATTCTTCAGAAGTTTTAGGAATAGCTTTACCATAAGTTTTTACTTCTAAGTAGTTATCACAACTACTGAAAAGTAAAACTACTAAAGCCAGCATACATATTTTTCTCATATTAAAAACCAATATTTAGACCAAATGAAAATGAACGTGTCAATGGATACACTGCTCCAGGAGTTTCTGGATCGATACCATCATAATTTGTAATGGTGAATAAATTCGAAGTAGAAAAATTAAAGCCCATACTACTTAATCTTATTTTCTTAACTACCTCATCTTTCAAATTATAGCCAATATGAATTGAACCCACACGTAGGTATGACACGTCTTTCAACATAGAAGCTCTCGTGATGGTACTGCTCGTAGGATTAGTCATGGATAGTCCAATAGGTGCAGCGAAATGGTCGATCAAACGCGGATAGTCACTTATTGAAGGATTATCTTGGAACCACACTTGTGCACGATCTCTAGGAATATTCAAATGGTGCAAATATAAATCATTGTAACTTGTAGGAATGGTTTCACGCGCATCAGAATTTGTCGTAGAAATGGTACTGTAATTCGTTTGCGGATTAACTTCATCCACAATTTTGCTATTCAATGTAAAGTTTCCACCAACAGACATTGTCCATTGTTTATAGGAAACTGAAGTGCTAAAACCACCAGTTAATGGCGCATCAGAAGTTCCTACATAGAACACGTAATTAGCTGCATCGCGCAAATCAGCATTCGAAGTGATAACTGCATCTGGACGTAACTGATATTTGTAAATACCCGTTGCTGGATCAATACCTATCACTTTTCCAGTGAAAATACTGTTCAACGGATAACCTTCTTGCTGACCAGCTGTGGTATTTGCCGTGCCCGTTGGCGTCGAGAATTTTAACAGTTTGTTACTGTTATGAGCTGCGTTAGCGGAAGCTGACCAAGTAAAATCTTTCTTTTTGATTATTGTACCATTCAACGAGAACTCTATACCTGAATTTTGTACTTTAGAGGTATTGTAACGTTGGGAAGTAAAACCAGTAGTTGAAGGAACAGCCAATGATGTTACTAAGTCCGTACTTGTTCTCGTATAATATTCTACTAAACCGCTAATTCTATTTTTGAATAATCCAAAATCAGCTGCAATTTTATAATCCTGTGTCTTTTCCCAACGCAAATTCTTGTTTGGCGCATTGCTAATTACACCAATACGGTAGTAATCATCATACGTTTTACGGAATGATGTCAAATAATCCATAATCAATTGCGGAGATACCTGACGATTGACATTACCTGTATACCCTGTAGCCGCTTTGATCGTAAATCTATTGACTACAGGTTTTATTGTTTCAAAGAAATTTTCTTCATCTACATTCCAAGAAAAACCTGCAGACCATGTCGGATTGAACTGTTGATCGGAACCAAAATTATTGGAACCATCTGTTCTTGCCGTCAGACTTAAGGTATATTTACGATTGTAATTATAGTCAGCCGAGAAATAAAAAGAAGCAAAAGCATCTTCTGTACGTGTTTGTCCCGATAAGGCATCCACAATCGCTGCATAATTTATTAAGTCGTTATAATTAACCAGGTCATTGATTTTTGGAGGAACAGGCATAGATGCATTTCCGGTTACCTCATCGTAGCCATAGCGCTTACTAAAAACAGATTTAGCACGTTGTGAACGAATTTCAGAACCCACTAAGGCAGATATACGATTGTTGCCTTTTAGGAAGTTTCCAACTTCAAATTGTCCACGCAACATGTAACTGTTGTTTACCGATGATGTTTGTGTGATCGAGGCATAGGTTCTTGTAGACAAATAACCATCGAAACTTAATCTATCTCGGAAAGCTGCATTGGAATTTTTACCATTAACGTTGTCCGATTGATTATTCGTATAAGAATATGATCCCATTCCCGAAAAGGAGAATAGATTCGAAATCTTATATCTTAAGTTAGTCGTTACCGATCCAGAATAGTTGTCCGAAACATTAGAGGTTTCGTTGATTTCACGCAGTATATTAAAACCATTTGGTGGTGTATAAATATCATAACCTCCTCCATTAGCTTCTTTCAAACTATAAAATGTACGATCCGCTCTATAGCTTCCATCTTCATTATAGGGCTTTTCGTACGGATTCGCGAAATAAGCGTAACGGAATAAATCCTGATTTACAGAAGGAGATTTAGACTTTTGACCCGTGAAGTCCAAATTCACCCCGATTTGCAAACGGTCATTTGGTGTAATATCTAATTTAGAAGCAATATTATATCGGTCGTGCAATGTCTTTTGCACTAAACCATTATTGTTTCCATAACCCGTAGAAATGTAATATCGGTTTCTTTCATTACCTCCAGAAAAACTTAAATAATGATTTTGAGACCAAGAATTTTGGAACAATTCATCAAACCAATCCGTGCTTGTCAATGTAGCTTCTTGGAGAATAGCTTCTTGTTGATCGGGCGTTAGACCTGCAAACTCTCCTACACCTCCTCTAACTAAACCCACCAAGCCTAGTTTCGGATAATGTGTGCTATTCAAGAATCCTTGCTGCGAATATCTATCCCACAATTCTTTCTCCCAAGCAATTTTTTCCGAAGAATTCATCAAACCTAACGAACGTTGAGGTTTGGCATTCATCGAAAAATAATTGGAATATGTAGTTTGCATACGCCCAGCTTTACCACGTTTAGTCGTTACTACGATTACACCTCCAGCAGCTCTTGAACCATAGATTGCTGCCGCAGAAGCATCTTTCAATACCGTAACACTTTCAATATCATTTGCATTGATTCCTGCTATACCTCCGGAGAAAATAGCATTGAAATCTCCTGCTTTTATTTGTGAAGAGCTGATAGTAGGAATATCTTTTTGTAAAGGTACACCGTCGACTACCCATAATGGCTCCGCATTACCCGTAATCGTATTTGTACCACGGATGCGGATTTCAGCAGATTCTCCCGGTCTTCCAGACAATGATTTGATGATTACCCCCGCTACCTTACCTTGCAATAATTTATCGACGTTGAACAAAGGTTGATCTTTCAACAATTCCCCATCTACTACAGCTACTGAACCTGTAGTACGTCTTGTCGTCGTGGTATTATAACCAGTTACCACCACTTCACCGACATTGATGTCATACGCCTGAAGACGAATACGTATAGGTTTTTCATTCTGAACCGTCAGTTCTTGAGGTATCATCGTAATAAAAGACACCTTGAACTTCTCTCCTTTGGCAGCTTTAATTTCAAAATAACCTTCATTATTTGTCATGACCTGCTTTCCATTGGCAAGTGTAATTGTTGCACCACCAATGGCATTATTAAATTCGTCAGTCACATACCCCGAAACATTTAGTTGCTGATTAGATGACTGCGCATAAATACCTAAAGGAGTAACAGTTAATGTTCCTCCCAAAGCTGGTAATAACCAAAGATTAGGTATAAGAAATTTGTACTTAAATTTTCTTAACATTATTTATTTTAGGTGTAATAAAAAATAATTCGCTATTAACGATTGGTAATACCAATCCCCCAAACCGTGATCTTTTCCAGGCAAAACCATCATATCAAAAAACTTATTTGCCTTGATTAAAGCATTTGCCAAACGGAACGTATTAGCCGGATGTACATTAGTATCTACGTCACCCGTAATGAGCAAAAGTTTTCCTTTTAGATTAGGCGCTAATTCTGCTGTCGTAGGAATGTAGTTTGGCTTATTCGTTGTATTTATCCCATGATAAGTTTCACCCCACCATTGGGTATAAATGTTTGGATCATAATTACCCGAAGCGGCAACACCAACTTTGTAAAAGTCTGGATAAGTCATCATGGCCGTCGCTGTCATAAAACCACCGCCTGAGTGCCCAAAGATTCCTACTTTATCCAGATTGATATAAGGTCTTTCTTTCGCCAAATCTTCTATAGTCTTTTTGTTATCTGCTAAGGCATAGTCGCGCATATTGCCATGACTATATCCGTGGAATTTCAATCCTCTGTAAGGTGAAGAACCTCTCGATGGAACTTGAACCACTAAAAATCCTAAATCCGCAAAGGATTGATGGTTGTTGTCATCTACAGAGAAAGATTGCGGTACAAAATCCTCTTGTGGTCCTGGATATACCGAAGTAATAATGGGGTATTTTCTTGTTGGATCAAAGTTCGATGGCTTGTACAAAAGTCCGTACAACATTGTCGAATCGTCCGCAGCATTTAGCTGAATTTGTTCTGGCGCAGACCAACCGATAGTTATTAGCTTGTCGATATTCGCTTGACCAAGTGTACTTATCAACTTTCCATTTGTGTCGCGAATAACGTGCGTACTCGGCGAATTAGCTGTAGAATATGTATTTAAGATGTATTTTTTATCGTCTGAAAACTCGATTTGATTATTAGCAGCCTCTGGGGTCAATAAAACACCTTTTTCATTATCCAAATACGCCTTGATATATTGCTTGTAATATGGATTTACAGTTTTGGAATAACCGTATACTTCCAAGAACAATTCTCTCTTGGCTGTATCCAATTCAACAATTTTGCTAACCACATAGTCTCCCTTTGGACCAATTTTGTTCAACAATTTACCAGTATTGTCATAATGATAGTACTGACCAAATCCGGTGCGCTCAGACCAATACAAAATATCTTTATCCGAATTGAAAATCTTTACATTAAACAATTGCTCATTTACATGCGGTAATGTAGATTCAGTAATCAATACTTTTACGTTTCCTGTATTGAAATCCAAACGGCACAATTCTACTTTCTCATTCGAACGAGAGCGTCTTAGGAAGTAAGTGTAAGACGTATTAGTACCTAAACGATCTGCCCACAAATAGGTTCTTCCATTGACAAGCTGTCCAGCAAGAATAATACGCTGATCTTTTTCTTCGGTAACTTTAATCGTTCTTGCCTCACGATTTGATGTATTCCAAATTTTGACATCGTACCCTATTGTGGTAGAGTCACCCGGCATAGGAAATTTATACGTGCGAATAGTTGGACGAGGATTGGATAGGCTATTAATTACTGCCATTTCCCCAATCATGCGCTTATCTTCACGCCAAGCTAAGACATTATCTCCTAACCAAATAGCGCTTGTACTAACAATCTTTGTCGTATCATTATCCGCCGTATTATTACTATTGTAAGAGAAATAAGGCTCACCATCGCAAGATAATTTATACTCTTTATTAGCCTTAACATCAAACAAATACAACTGATGACCTTTACCAAAAATATACTTCGTGCTATCAGCATTAAATTTCTTCCAATATTCAGCTGAAGGAGCTTTATATCCCCCTTTATTAGAGGAAGTTTTTACTTCTTCTTGCTTAAGGATTTTTTGTTGAAAGGAATAGATAATATTCGATCCTTTGAATTTAAAAGACAAAGAAGTTTGTTTATCATCTACCTGATAACTGTACAAATTCCACTTTTCAATTTCCGTAGCAGTACCGAAGTTTCCTTTTTGAAGAAGTGATTTTAATGTATTCTCGTCAGTAGTCTTGGTTTTCTTTTTGCTTCTTAAATCTATTTTATACAAAACCTTGTCTTCACCTGCTGTCCACACATAATAGGCAGCTGAGCTTTTCCAGTTTACGTTAATACTGTTATTCGTAATAAGTTGACTCGAAGATTCATACTTAGACTTGACAGGCAATGTCTGCCCGTACACAGAAACAAAACCAAATAAAATAAAGGCTAGCGAACTATTTCTTAACATATTCATAAGCAATTAATAATGCTTGGTAAGCATCTACGATTCCTGGCGTAACCGCATAATTCTGAAGACCCGCTACATGATTTTTAGCAGCTGAACGTTTCAAAATCTCTACAACTTCGTAAGCTTTTAATTCAGGATAAACTCCCCAAACTAAAGCAGCCACACCTGAAACTATAGGCGCGGAGAATGAAGTTCCGTTCGCCGTTTTATATTGATCAAATGTAGATGTAGAAGTCACTTTCTCGCCTGGCGCAAAAAAATCAACCTCTTTGCTGCCATAGTTAGAAAAAGAAGCTTTTGTTCCTTCACTTGTGGAAGCGCCAATACGTAAGTATGAATTTTTAGTTTTCTTGATTTTCGCAGGTTTGATCGGATAACTATTGATTGTGTCTAAATTCTTATTGTCATTACCAGCAGCTTGAACAACAATTACATTCTTGCGCATGGCATATTTAATTGCGTCAGTTACCCATTTGCTATTTGGCGAATAATATTTACCAAAGCTCATGTTAATGATATTTGCACCATAATCCACAGCAAAGCGAATAGACAAAGCAATATCTTTATCAAATTCATCTCCGTCCGGAACCGCACGAATCCCCATCAATTTAGCATTATCAGCAATACCATTTATTCCAATTTCATTATGACGATCAGCAGCAATTAGCCCACCAACGAATGTACCATGGAAGCTATTTGAATCCACCAACACCGCATTACCATAATATTTATCACCTAATGATTTAATGTTATCGCCTATGGTATATCTAGGATTCGATTGATCATCCAAACTCTCAATTCGCTTTACAGCTGTTTGATATTCCTGTACCTGAAAAGCATATAAATCGTTCCACTTCGTCGTTTCTGCATAGCGAAAGGAAGAACGTCTAGCTGCTTCAATATATTCTTGCGTAGTAGCATCAGATTTTAAGTTTGCTAAATCTTTTATCGATAAAGCTGATCCATCCAAATTTTGTGCTTTGATTGTAGAATCCGTCAAACGAAATGCTTCGTAAGTTAATTTGATTATTGGAAAGAAATTAAGGTAGCCCTGGATTTTAGCATCTTTTTTTACCTGCAAGAAATAGTTGAATTCAGCAATATCCTGTTTCTTCTTCCAATCCGAAATTTTAGTATTTTCATATTTGGGACGTAGACGTTTATATTCACGAAAAGCCTCTGTACCTACTTTTGTGATATGAGTATTGTTGCTCGTTCCTAAGAAGTTCCAGCCGTTTACTGCCTCAGGATAATGTTTATTTGGTTTGGTATAAACCCACAAATTGGATTTTAAATCTTCATGATTGGTATCTAAATCGCCATCTATAACAGCTACTACTACAGGTTTCAAGCTGAGTTTCTGATTGCTGATATATTCATAAGCTTGATTTGTGTTAACTCCAAAATAACCTTGATCGCTATTACTATGATGCCAATGTATTGGTAAAGAACTTTTCTGTGCAAAGGATGATTCTGAATAAAAAAGAATCTGCACGATTACAAATATTTTCAAAAAACGCATAACAACGCGAAAATATGTTAAATAATGCAGATTTTAAATAATAAAAATGCAAAATAACGCATTTGTTACTTTTGTTGCATAAACATCTTATCCTAAATTGAAGTCATTAAACTATCGATAATCATTTAGAAATAAACAAGTTATTTGTAGTCAAGATGCTTTCCATGTTGAACAATTTTCTGTCGCAAATGAATATTTCGAAAAAATTGGAAAGCACGTTTTAACCCATTTTATAATAAGAAGTGACTATTTCTTTATTTTATAAAAGATGGTCCTTTTTATTTTTGGGATATATCAAATGGAATAACTGGTTTCCTAGGGTAAAATTACCAGTAGATATTTCGAAAGGGGTGTAAAAAAATCCCTTTGTCGTACTACAAAGGGATTTTAATATTATCTTAAACTTGGATCATTAAAGGTGTTTCCTGCATTAATATCGCCAGTTTCATAACCTTTCTTAAACCAGTACATACGCTGTTCGGAGGTGCCGTGGGTAAAAGATTCTGGATTAGAGTGACCATAAGTTTGTTCTTGAATATGATCATCTCCCACCGCAGCAGCAGCACGCATACCATCTAATATATCATCGTACGTAATTTCTATACTAGTAAGCTTATTCACATAGTGTGCCCACACGCCCGCATAAAAATCTGCCTGCAATTCCGTCATCACGGATATCTTATTGTATTCGCGCTCACTCATTTTTGCACGCATTGCATTTGTCTGACTCAAAACACCAGTAAGATTTTGAATATGATGTCCTACCTCATGCGCAATAACATACGCCAAAGCAAATTCACCTTTAGCACCAAACTTAGAACTCAATTCTCGATTAAAGCTCAAATCTAAATAGACTGTATTATCTCCAGGACAATAAAATGGCCCAAAAGAAGACTGCCCCACTCCACAGCCTCCTGTTTCCGTAGCCTGCGAGTATACAGCTAAGGTAGGTTTTTTATATTGTTGTCCTCCTTGTTTGAAAACATGTGTCCATACTTCATCTGTACTGGTCAGTACTATCTCCGAAAATTCCATCAGTCTGTCTTCTTCAGGTGTAGATTGATATTCTCCTTGCTCAGTGGTTAATGCACCACCCTGCATTTGCTCTAATAATTGACCGGGATCTCCGCCCATAAAAAGACTAATCAACAACACTATAACTCCACCTACACCACCTAAAGCTAATTTTTTACCGCCAGACATACCTCGTCTATCTTCGATGTTGCCTCCTTTGCGGCCTCCTTGCCATTTCATATTTCAAATTTGATTTTAAGTTTATTGAATTTAACAAATTCCTTACCAAAATCGAAAATAACTTAAGTAAAACACTTGATAAAGGTAATATGAACGATATTTCGTATTTTTGGTTTTTTAATTAACCTATATGAGTTTAGAAAAACAACTTCAAGAAAGAAGCGGAAGCAAATGTGAATTGTGCAGCAGCATATCCAATTTGAGTGTTTATGAAGTTCCTCCAGTGTCTATCGTGAATGCTGATAATAGTATTTATGTATGTCAAACTTGTAAATCTCAAATCGAAAAGACAGAACAAATTGATCCTGAACATTGGAAAGTTTTGAGTGAGACCATGTGGTCGGAGCATGCTCCTGTACAAGTAGTAGCATGGAGAATCTTAAGTCGCTTACGCAACGAAAGCTGGGCTATTGACAACTTAGACATCTTATATTTGGAAGAAGAAAATTTAGAGTGGGCTAAGAAAACAGGTGATCACGAAGCAGAAGCAACGGTAGAGTTCCACCAGGATTCTAACGGAACGCGCTTATACGAAGGTGACACGGTGGTGTTGATCAAAACATTAGATGTAAAAGGTTCTTCTGTTAACGCTAAATTAGGAACAGTGGTAAAAAATATCCGCCTTGACCCGAATAACACAGAGTATATCGAAGGAAAAATCGATGGTCAAACTATCGTAATTCTTACAAAATATTTGAGAAAAGGATAGTATACTTTTCACATAAATAAAGACGGGATATGCCAAACATATTCCGTTTTTTATTTCCCCCTCCTCCTCAAACAAAGAAATTCTCTTCTTCCATCAAACGAAAATTTCACTTATTTGTTATACAAAGTATACTGTGTAGAACACTAACATAAAGTTAGGCTTAATTGAAGGCTAATCACTTTACAAAACTACCAAACTAATAAACATAAACTTTATAAACCAAAATAATATGAGGTATATATTTACTTTGTTCATGATTTTGCTCTATGCTAATTCAGTTAATGCGCAAAATACGATTACGGGGATAGTAAAAGATGAAGAATCTTTAGTAACTATACCTGGTGTTACTGTCTCTATAAAAAGCAAAGCGACAGCGGTACAAACGAATGCTGTAGGACAATATTCTATTGTAGCTGCAGCGGGAGATACCTTAACATTCACTTTCATCGGTTATCAGCCACAAGATATTGTTGTTGGAAATCAAAGTCAAATTGATGTGTTTTTGGTCAGTGATGACAATGCGCTTGAAGAAGTAGTTGTCATCGGATATGGTACGGCTCGGAAGAGAGATTTAACGGGATCCATCACACAAATAAAAGGCGAAGACATCGTGGATAGACCAGGAACAAATCCTATCGCTAATTTGCAAGGTAAAGTTCCAGGTTTACAAGTGACCAATTCGGGTAGACCAGGGCAAGAACCAGACATTCGTATTCGGGGAACGAATTCCATCAATGGTGCTAAACCGTTGTATGTGGTCGATGGGTTGTTAAATGACAACATCAATTTCCTGAATCCTTCTGATATCGAAAGCATGGAAGTACTACGGGATCCATCGAGTTTAGCTATTTTCGGGGTTAGAGGAGCAAATGGAGTTATCGCTATTACCACCAAACGCGCTAAATCAGGACAATTGAATTTTGAGTTCAATACGCGTGTAGGGATGAAAAATGTGGCAAAGCGTATGAACATGGCAAACGCTGCGCAATTCAAGGAATTGTACGATGAGCAGCGAGCTAATCAGGGTGATGCACCTTATAACTACAGTAATTGGACTGGCAATACCGATTGGCAGGATGAAATATTCAGAAATGCTATTCTCAATTACAATAATCTTAGTGTTAGTGGAGCGACAGAACGGAATTCATTTCGTTTAGGGTTAGGATATTCTACAGACGAAGGAATAATTAACCATGAGAAGCATAGCCAAATAACGTTAAACATTAATGATGAGGTAAGATTAACAGACAATTTTAAAACAGGTATAGTCATCAATGGTTACCGCGCTCGCCTACCACAAGAACGTAATGTATTTGGATCTATCCTTGCAGCTCCAATTGCTCCGATATTCAACGATCAATATGGTCTTTACCATACTTTACCTGACTTCCAACGTGCACAGGTTAATAATCCCCTTGTAGATATTGAGGAAAGAAAAAATACATACATTGGAATCAATTATAGAGCTTTAGCTAATTGGTACGCGGAAGTTGATTTTCTAGAACATTTCAATTTTAGGGTAAACTTATCTGCTGATTATGGATTTAATAATTTAAGGACTTACCAAGGATTAGTCTCGGTTTACAACCCTGATATTCAAGGTGAAGATAAATCAGAACGTATTGGCAATCAATTGACTTCCGTTAATCACGAACAAAACACACATTATAAATACCAAACAGATTGGTTGTTAAACTATAGAAACACGTTCGGAAAACACAACCTCACCTTAATGGGCGGTTTTACAACTTATTTACAAGGTAATGAAGCTACCACAGCACGTAGAACGCAAGGCGAAGGAATTGAAATTCCAAATGATCCAGATTATTGGTACGTAAATATAGGAGATCCTGCTACCACTACTGGTAACAGTACAGCCTCAGAATACCGAACTTTGTCCTGGTTAGCAAGGGCTTTGTACAATTATGATGGAAGATATTTAATAAATACCTCTTTCAGAAGAGATGGAAGCTCTGCCTTTGCGAAAAATGGCAAACCTTGGCAAAATTTCTATTCTATCGGTGCTGCTTGGGTGCTGAGCGAAGAAGGCTTTATGCAAAATGTAGAATCCATCAACAACCTGAAACTAAAGGGATCTTGGGCTTCTTTAGGAAATCAAAATGTAGGAGGTAATTGGTATCCGATGTACCCGCTGATGGTACCTGGCAACTCTGCCGTATTTGGAGATAATTTAGTTCCTGCGTATGAAGCAGAGTATATTCCTGATGCAAATTTACATTGGGAAGTCGTGAAAAGCTGGGAAGCAGGTTTTGAATTTAATGCTATTCAGAATAAGCTAAGTGTCGAAGCAGTGTATTACAATAAGAATACAGAAGATATTTTAGTTCGCGTACCTGGTATTTTGGGAAGTAAACCTGGATTAAGTAATCTAGGAACTATCCAAAATAAAGGTATTGAAGCAGCTGCTACTTGGCAGCAAAGTCTATCCGAAAACTGGAACCTCTCCATCGGAGCTAACATTACTACTATTAAAAATAATGTAGTTAAACTATCTACAGACGGTTACGATATTATAAGCGGTGCATCTCGTACGGTAGCTGGTTTTCCTATTGGTTACTTCTGGGGATATGTTCACGATGGTATTTTCCAAAATCAATCTGAAATTAATCAATATGCTACAAATGGATTAGGCGGAGGAGCCTTTTTACCAGGAGATATCAAATATAGAGATATAGATAATAATGGCGTAATCAATACGCAAGATAGAACCATGATTGGTAATCCTACGCCAGACTTTTTCTATGGAATTTCTCTTTCATCTTCCTACAAAAATTTTGATTTAGGCATAGAATTCCAAGGTGTACATGGCAACGAAATTCTGCGTACTTGGAATCAAAACCAATTTGCAACGTTCAATTTTCTTACAGACCGTCTAGGACGTTGGAATGGTGAAGGAACCTCTAACTGGGAGCCTATACTTCATGAAGGCCGATCAGTAAATAGACAATATTCTACTTACTTTATTGAAGATGGAAGTTTCTTCAGAATTCGTGATATTACTTTAGGCTACTCCTTCCCTTCTGAAACATTGAATAAAATGCGTCTTCAAAATCTGCGATTGTTTTTGAATGCACAAAACGTCGCTACATTCTCAAAAAATACTGGCTTTACCCCTGAGATTGGCGGAAGTACGACTTCATTTGGAGTAGACAACGGAACTTATCCTGTTCCAGCGATTTATACATTCGGTTTAAACTTAAATTTTTAACAAGCATTTAAGTAAGTAATTATGAAAACAACGATATACACTTATAAATTTATTCTAAGCATAGCCCTGCTTCTTTTCATAAGCAGCTGTGGTAAAGATTGGTTAGATATTAAACCGAAAGGGCGATTTACGGAAGAAGAAATGCCTACGGGTTCCTTAGAAGGTCAAGTATTTGCGGCTTATGCAGGTTTAAGAAGCGAAGGAACGAGTGGCTTGCCTTATGTGGTGCTGCACAATATTCGCTCGGATGATGCCAGTTTAGGCAGTAATTCAGGCGATAATGCTGCCGCAGGTCCTATCTTTGATGAATTTAATTATCCATTGGATTATTGGCTAGTCAATAATTATTGGACTGGACATTACAATTTAATCAATCTAGCTAATAATGTATTGGCTACAGCAGATTCTATTGATAATCCTACAGAAGGAACTTTAGCTAATATTGGAGAGGTCAAATTCTTACGTGCTTGGGCATATTTTAATATGGTTCGAACATTTGGGGAAATACCTCTTATTAATTTCAAGATAACTGATCAAGCTTCCGCTAATATTCCTAAATCAAGTATCAATGATATATATAGACAAATCGATGAAGATTTAGCCGATGCGGTGGCGTATCTTCCTGAAACATGGCCAAGTCATCCAGGACGTATTACAAGAGGAGCAGCTTTGGCTGTACAAACCAAGACCTTCATGGCTCGTAAAAGATACAGCGAAGGCTTAGCTTCTGCGATGCAAATTATTAATTCCGGTATTTATGATTTGAGTGTACCTTATAATATGATTTTCCGTGAGGAGAGTGAAAATAGTAAAGAATCCATCTTTGAAATTCAAGCTTTATTCGATGGCGTTCAAAATTTTGGGGTTACTTACGCTGGTAGACAAGGTGTCCGTGGATCTGGCGCTTGGGATTTAGGATGGGGATGGAATGTTCCTAATCAACGTTTGCTTGATGCTTTTGAAACAGATGATCCCCGTAAAGATGTGACCGTATTATATAGCGGACAACGCAACGAACCTTATGGAGAAGTTTTACCCGATAATTTACCAAGAGATTATTGGAATAAAAAAGTGTATACTAATCCTACCTTACGATCACGATATGGCAGCCGTTTCGGAGAATGGTTCAATGTACGTATAATACGTTATGCGGATATAGTATTACTAGCAGCAGAGGCTGCTAATGAGGTTGGTGGGGCAGCGAATACAGATCTAGCTTTAGATTTATTAGAAAGAGTTAGAGTCCGTGCACGAGGAGGCAATACTACCATTTTACCAGCCATTTCAACACGTGATCAAGTTGCTCTTCGCAACGTCATAAGACATGAGAGACAGGTTGAATTGGGTATGGAAAACGAACGTTTCTATGATTTGATACGTTGGGATATTGATGTACAGACCATGCGCGACGCCGGACATTCTAATTACCAATTAAAACATCGCTTCTTCCCTATTCCACAGCCAGAAATTGATAAATCTGCTGGAATATTAGTTCAAAACCCTGATTATAGTTAAGTATAAAACTTCCTCCTCTCTATTGAGAGGAGGTTTTAATAATATTTCATGAAATTAATCCCTTCATATATTTTTATACTATTATTTCTTATAGGATGTAAAACAACTGACTTACCAAAAAATGATAAGCAGACGGAAGAATTATTGAACAAAATTCAGCGACAAACCTTTAAATACTTTTGGGAAGGTGCTGAACCTACTTCTGGTCTTGCGCGTGAACGCATTCATTTGGATGGTGTATATCCGCAGAATGATAAAGACGTGATTACTATTGGAGGTAGTGGTTTTGGATTGATGAGTATATTGGTTGCAGAAAAAAGAAATTTTATTCAACCCCAAGAAGCCTTAGAACGATTTAAAAAAGCTTTAAATTATCTAGATAAAATCCCACGTTTTAAAGGAGCATATGCGCATTGGTATGATGGTCCTACTGGCAAAGTCAAAGCTTTTGGCAATAAAGATGATGGCGGAGATATCGTAGAAACAGCTTTTCTAGCGCAGTCGCTGATTTGTATTCGGGAGTACTATAAAAATGGTAGTCCTGAGCAGAAAGACATCGCTCTATTAGCCCACAAACTATGGAAAGAAATTGATTGGGCACATTATACAAACGGATCAAATGTTATCTTTTGGCATTGGAGTCCAGAACACGAATTTGGGATGAATCATCCTATTCAAGGTTTTGATGAATGCTTAATCACCTATATATTAGCAGCCTCATCTCCTACTTTTCCAATCGACAAACAAGTTTATGTAAATGGCTGGACCCGAAATGGAAAAATTAAAACAGCTATTGAAAAATATAATATACCTACTGTAGCAAAGCATAATGCTATTCAGGGAGAAGTAGGTCCATTATTTTGGGCACATTACAGCTTTCTTGGATTAAATCCGAATGGTTTAAAAGATGACTATGTGGATTATGGAAAGGTTGTTAAAAATCATACACGTATCAATATCGCTTATGCAGATGATAATCCTAATAATTATTTAGGTTATGGTCCGGATAAAGGTTGGGGATTAACAGCCAGCTATTCGATTAATGGATATGAAGCCCATCACCCAGATAATGATAAGGGCGTAATTTCTCCTACCGCAGCATTATCATCTATGCCTTACAGTCCGAAAGAAAGTATCGCCTTTGCTAATTATTTGTTTCAGAATCTGGAGTCAAAAGTTTGGGGGCCTTATGGTTTTTATGATGCTTATAGTGAAACGGCGAACTGGTTTCCTCAACGTTATCTCGCTATTGATCAAGGACCAATTATCGTAATGATTGAGAATTATCGATCCCAATTTATCTGGAATTTGTTTATGAATGCTCCAGAAATAAAAGAAGGATTAAAAAAACTAAATTTTCAATATAACAAATAATTATTCTTTTTAGATAAAATTATATTATTTAAATAAATATATTTGTAGTGAATTATTGATAATAAATAGATTATTGATATCTTTACGCATACAAATAGCAAAACCGTGCCAATTAGAAAAACTTTTTTGTTGAGATTATTGTTAGTGCTAGTTATCCTAGTATCTTTCAGTATTCTTTGCACCATATTCATAAAACAATACAAACAGTATAAGCAAGTTGAAAATAGATTAAATCTTGCCTAATCTCATAATTCCAAGGTATCGCCGGCGTTATATGAGCTTTTCTCGACGTTCACAGAAGTAGACAATTTATTTCGATTGTATGCTATATCTTTCGATGACAAGAATTTTAAAGCCTATCAAAGTAAATTAGATACATTAGGGCAAATAATTCACGCTTTGGATACTATTCCAGCGCAGCAAAACACCAAAGTCCAAAAGAAGGAAATTGCCATTTTGGATCAATCGCTATCTATGCAATATTTAGCACTTAAAAAGCAGATAGACGATTTAATAATTTTCGCAGACCAGAATTTTGCTAAGAATAATAATAATTTAAGAACAGTCCAAAGAGATCGAATTGTCAGCAGTGATTCGGTTATCAATCGCATTTTAAGCGATACATTGGCGCGCCTAGATTCTGATGCAGATACTATAGTGAAGAAAAAACAAAATCTGTTTAAGAGAATTTTCAATGCTAAAAATGATACAGTTCTCAACACTAATAATACCGCGGTATTAAATGTAAACCAAATCGACATTGTTCAAAAGTATATTGAAAATCTCATTCGTACGAATGAAGCAAGCTATATAAGCAATATAAAAGATTTAAGAAGGGTCTATCTACTTTCCAAAGAAAAAGAAAGAAAGATCATCACTTCCAATTATGAATTAATAAATGAACTCAAAAAATCAATTGAAGCCATTCGAGAAATTGAATTTTTAAAATTCAGAACAGTGGAAAAAGATGATTATGTGCTCTATAAATTCAACACGCAAAAGTTTCGCTCGTATGCTATAATGGCCTTATGTGTGATTCTTTTAATGTTGATGTTTATTATATATTATCAATATGTCGTATCGAAATACGAGAACAAATTGATAAAAGAGAAAGACTATGCGTCACAATTAGCCGAGGAAAAAACCAGTTTATTAACCAATATCAGTCATGAGATCCGTACACCTCTAAATTCATTGAAAGGTGTTATGAAGCTGTTGACTTCCAATAAAGCGGAAGAAATTGATGACAAATTACTGTCAAATATCAATTACGACATTAATCTCATCAATAATACCGTTAATGATATTCTCAACTTAAGTAAAATAGAATCTGGTGCTGTGGACGTGGTACTTGATGAAGTATATATTTCTAAAATTATCAACGACACTTTCAGTTTACATAAATACCAAGCGGAGCAAAAAGGTCTTACTTTCATTAACGAAAATCAATTAGATCCTATATTAAAAATTAAATCCAACGAATTTAGGCTTAGACAAGTAATTTCTAATTTAATTAATAATGCCTTAAAATACACCAACAAAGGCAGTATTAAGCTCGAAAGCAAAATTGTAAATGATAAAATATCCATAGATATAGTGGATACAGGCATAGGAATAGACGATAAAAAAATCGATCAGGTTTTTAGGAAATACTATACTGTCGATGGCGAAAAAAACAAAGTTGGTTTTGGATTAGGACTACACATATCTCAGATTTTAGCGAAGCAAATAAATGGCAAACTTAGCGTAAAAAATAAATTAGGAAAAGGCTCCACTTTTACTTTACAAGTTCCAATGAATAAATCTGTTGCTAATAAAAAACCTACAATTCAATCTAGGGTTACAAAGGAAATTCCTGTAGATACTTCTATAGTCTTCATTGATGATAATAAGATAAACTTGCTATTAGCAAAACAAGCTTTTAGCAATTTTAAGAATATTCAATTTTTTGAAGACACAGAGCATGCGCTTTCCTATATAGAAAAAACAAAACCAGATATTGTGATTACGGACGTCATCATGCCTACATTATCAGGTTGGAACGTATTGGAGTCTATTAAGTCTAAAAAAGACCTTCAGCAAACCAAAGTTTTTGCAAACTCAGCTGAAAGTAGTTTTGCAGATAACAAACATTCTAATTTCCAGTTCGATGGAATATTAGAAAAGGGATTTGATCCAGATAATTTAGCTAAGATATACTATAATTAAAAGCAAAACAAAAGGGGATTTAAAAATCCCCTTTTGTTTTTATTCTTTTATTAAAGCACGATCAAGATGCACATATCCCCCATCGACATAAACCAATTGTCCCGTAGTATGGCTTGATCGATTGGAAAGTAAAAACACAGCTGTATTTGCAATCTCCTCTGGAGTCGTCATACGATGCTCCAAGGGGATACGATCTGTAATTTTCTTCAATGTTTCCTCTGGATTATCCAATGTTTGAATCCAAGTATCGTATTGTGGAGTAGCACATTCAGCTACTATAATGGCATTCACACGAATACCGTAAGGTAACAATTCAACGGCCCATTCTCTCGTTAAGGCATTGCGTGCTCCATTTGATGCTGCATACCCCGAAGTACCTCCCTGACCTGTTTCTGCCGTTTTAGAACTAATATTTACAATTACTCCCTTAGATTCTTTTAAAGCGGATAATGCATGATGTACAATCAAATAATAGTGTACCACATTTTTATGATAAGATTGGATAAAATCTTCATAATTACCATTTTCCAATCCTACTCCATCATTTTGCCCTGCATTATTTACAATCCCATCAATCCGACCATACTTCTCTAAAGTGGCGTCTACTGCTTTTTTAGATTCTTCAGGATTGGACAATTCTGCTTCAACGCATAAGGCTTCGCCTCCTAAAGCTACAACCTCATCCTTTACCAAATTATTATCGGATTGTTTACGCCCAACAATGACAGGAATGGCTCCCTCCTTTGCTAACGCCAAAACAATGCCTTTACCAATACCCTTTGCTCCACCCGTGACGATGAAAACTTTGCCTTTTAAATTTAAGTCCATATTAGTTATTTGAGATTATAAAATTTCACGGCATTCAGTCCCCAAAACTTATCGAGTTCTTCGTTTGTGAAATCTTTTAATTTATCTTGAACAATTTCGATGCTTTGTTCATAACTGGCTGCTAGTAAACAAACCGGCCAGTCTGATCCGAAACATACACGATCTTTACCAAAACTTTTGATGACATGATCAATATATTGTGTAAAATGATCCAGTCGCCAATTCGTCCAATCCGCTTCTGTTGCCAATCCCGAAACTTTGCAGAATACGTTTGGAAAAGATGCTAGACTTTCAATAAACAAAGCCCACTCTTCAAACTCTTGGGATTTGATAGGTGGCTTTGCAATATGATCAAGCATAAATTTTTGATTCGGATTAGCCTTTACACATGCCAATGTACTTGCATAATGACGCGGTCTAATCAGCAAATCGTAAATATAATCGTATTTTGTGAGAGCTTCTATACCGCGCAAAAATTCATCTGAACTCAAGAAATCACCATGGGGTTCCGCCTCAATAACATGCCTAAAACCTTTGATAATCTCATGTTTTTTGAATTCTTCTAAATATTCATCAATATGTGCAGAATGTAAATCTACCCACCCTACAACACCTTTTATCAATTTGTAAACCTGCGCTAACTCAGCCAAAAAATAGCTTTCCTGATGACTTTCGCTAGCTTGAACAGCCACTACACCATCAATACGATTATCTTTTAGCGTTTGAGAAATATCATTTGGCAAAAAATTGCGCTGAATAGTAGACATTTCGTCTGTAATCCAAGAATCTCTCACAGGATCATAAATCCAAAAATGTTGATGAGCATCTATACGCATATTGTTTTATTTTTTATAATCAATTACTTCTTGTCTTTGCTCGCCTAAATAATCTGCTCCTAATTCAATAACGTCTCCTTCTTTTAAATATATCGGCGGATTAAATCCTAGACCCACTCCAGCTGGAGTTCCGGTAGAAATAACATCGCCTGGAAGCAAGGTCATAAATTGCGAAACATAAGAAACAATAAAAGGAACAGAAAAGATTAAGTTCTTGGTATTACCATTTTGATATGTCTTGCCATTCACTTTCAACCAAAGATTTACATTATTGATATCAGGAATTTCGTCTTTTGTAGTGAGTACAGGTCCCATCGGCGCAAAAGTATCACAGCCTTTGCCTTTATCCCAAGTACCACCACGCTCTA
This sequence comes from Sphingobacterium sp. SGL-16, assembly GCF_011043515.1. Lineage (NCBI taxonomy): Bacteria > Pseudomonadati > Bacteroidota > Sphingobacteriia > Sphingobacteriales > Sphingobacteriaceae > Sphingobacterium > Sphingobacterium sp. SGL-16. Next base: position 131,526 of record NZ_JAAKGQ010000002.1, read on the forward strand.
TTTGAAACTCACGCTCCGAAATATCATTGTGTAATACATATCCAGCCACATAATCCAATGCTTCAGCTTCTTCTACATAAGTCGCTTTCTGGCCGATTACAATTCCAAATTCAACCTCCCAATCCGTTTTTTTAGAGTTTTTAGGTATTACTACCGTATCATTCGGACCTATTAATGCGGTGGTAGATTTCATAAAAATAATAGGTTCTGCTGGTATCGCAGCTCCTGTTTCTTCTGCATGGTCTTTATAATTCAAACCAATACAAACAATTTTGGAAGGCCTTGAAAACGGAGCACCTAATCTGGAATCCCTAGGTAATTCAGTTAGTCTCTCAGTATTTGTTTCCAAATAGTCTTGTAGTCTCTTTAGCCCTTCATTTTCAAAAAAAGATTCATTATAATCTGACACGAAATCGGAAACATCATAATTTACACCTTCTATCTGTACACCACATTTTTCTTTACCAACTTCACCAAATCGTATTAATTTCATTATTTATATTTTAATTGTTAGTTATTGAGTTTAATAAAGCCACCATCAATTGGATAATCATTACCTGTGATGAATGCGGCATCGTCCGAACATAGGAATAGAGCCAATTTAGCAATTTCCTCTGGTTTTGCCATACGACCTATAGGTTGTGAATCGGAAAGTTTTTGAAACATTTCTACTTCCTTTCCAGGATAGTTTTTCGAGATAAATCCATCCACAAAAGGTGTATGAACTCGTGCTGGAGAAATAGAATTACTTCGAATGTTATACTTCATATAATCTCGGGCTACAGACATGCTCATTGCGTAAATAGCGCCCTTGCTCATCGAATAAGCAAAACGGTCAGCAATACCGACCACCGCTGCTATAGAAGCTAAATTTAATATTACTCCGCTGCCTTGTTGTTTCATTTTAGGAACACAAGCATATAATGCGTTATATGCGCCTTTGACATTGACGTCAAAAACTTTTTCAAAATCTGCTTCAGCGCAGTTTTCGAGATTTCCAACATGTGCAATTCCCGCATTATTCACCAGAATATCTACTTTGCCAATTGAATCAATAACGTTTATTATCTCTGCTTGATTCGAAACGGAGCAAATGTGTAATTTCGCTCCTCCTCCATTTGAAATAATATTTTGAACCACCTTATTACCACCTTCAACATTTAAATCTATGATATGTACCATAGCCCCTTCAGCAGCAAAAAGCTCTGAAATCGCTTGGCCAATACCACTTCCACCTCCTGTAATTACGGCAACTTTCCCTTCTAATTTTGACATCTTAATTTAAATTGTATTTATTACATAATCTCTATAACGACACACCTCTTCTCCAAGGAATAAAATCATCTTGTCCAAGCTTCACAGCTTTTGGAACTTGTTGACCACTTGCTACTTCAATGACATAATCAAGTATACGATGAGCTGATTCTTCTATTGTTTCTTGTCCATCGATAATAGTCCCACAATTAATGTCTATTATATCTGGCATTCGTTCATAAGTTGTTGTATTGGTAGAAATTTTAATTACCGGTGCAATGGGATTACCCGTTGGCGTGCCTAAACCTGTTGTAAAAAGCACAACATTCGCTCCGGCAGCCACTTCTGCTGTAGTACTCTCCACATCATTTCCTGGTGTACACAATAGATTCAATCCAGGTTTATCTGCTAGTTCGGGATAATCGGCGACATTCGCTACAGGAGAAGTGCCCCCTTTTTTAGCTGCTCCTGCGGATTTAATTGCATCCGTGATTAAACCATCACGAATATTTCCAGGAGAAGGATTCATATAAAATCCTGAACCATCTGCTTCTGCTTTGGCATTGTAGGTTTTCATTAAGTACATGAAGCGTTGAGCGATATCTTCATTCAGACATCTGTCGCTCATTTCCTGCTCAACACCACACAATTCAGGGAATTCTGCTAGGATAACTGAACCGCCTAAACTAACTATAATGTCCGAAACCATTCCTAAAGCGGGATTGGCGGATATTCCCGAAAAACCATCTGAGCCTCCACACTCTAAGCCAATACAAAGTTTGTCCAATGTAGCGCGTTGACGCGTCTGCAAATTAGCCTGAGCTAATCCGGCAAAAGTTGCTTTGAGAGCCTTCTGCATCAATTCGGCTTCCGTCCCCTCCTTTTGCTGCTCAAAAATGTATAACGGTTTATCAAAGTTAGCGTCTCTTTTAGCGATTTCATCACGTAATATGGAAGCTTGTGCATGTTGACACCCTAAACTTAGAACCGTCGCACCTGCCACATTAGGATGCGTGATGTACCCCGCTAATAATCCACAAAGGGCATCGGAATCCATACGTGTCCCGCCACAACCCATATCGTGATTTAAGAATTTCACACCATCAACATTTGGAAAAGGCCGATTAGTCTTCTGTTTAATACTAGAAGAGGTTAAGTCCATCTGTAATAATTCATCGATAGAAGCTCCTGCTTTATATCGATCAAGCAGTAAATCTACCTCATTCGAATAATCCTTGCTTTCTACTTTATAGCCTAATCTCTCTTCTAATGCAGATTTTAGCGTTAAGACATTTCTATTTTCACAGAATACTAAAGGAATGACCAGCCAGTAATTGGCGGTGCCTACTTTACCATTCGATCGATGAAAACCAAAAAATGTTTTATTCTGATATTTCGAAACATCCGGCTTGTGCCATTCCAATTTGCGCTCACCCAATTTAAAATCTTCTGAAGCATGGCGCAGATTGTCTACAGTAATTAAACTTCCTTTTGGTAGCGCATAGTTTAATTTTCCTACCAAAACACCATACATATAGATTTCCTGATCTTTATCGTAATCAGCCAAAGTAAATTTATGTTTTGCTTTAATATGATCTACTAAAACAACTGTTTGTCCTGCAAAATCAATGACTTGTCCTGCTTGCAAATCCTGCAAAGCAACTAACACATTATCTTTTGAATGTATTTGTAAAAAATACAAACGCTCTTTTTCCATTTATAATTGAAATATTTTATCCATTAATACCCACTTTTCACCTTCTTTGGCTCCTGGAATCGCTTGCTGATATTTCCACATCAATTGTTCCCATTCTTGCACTTTTGAATTTGAAGCATCCATTTCAGCTTTTACAGAGAAATCAAAATCCTCAGCTGTCTCCATAAGCATAAACAACCTATTGCCAAATCGATAAATCTCCATATTTTCTATTCCCGCATCAGCTATCGATTTTTTGATTTCTGGCCACACAGCTTTATGGTACTCCTCATATTCTTGAATTAATTTTGGATCATTTACTAAATCCAATCCTAAAGCATATCTCTTCATTTCTATTTTTTAATTTTGAATAGCTTTGACATGACGTGTTTTCCATCCAAACAACAATATAACCAGGAAACACAACAATACCACCACATAAGAAAGGTGAATATTCTTCGTACTATCTGTAATCATACTTGCTAAAGGAGGAATAACCGCACCACCTACGATTGACATAATTATAAAACTGGAAGCGGACTTGGTATCTCTTCCTACGCCTTGTATGCCGATCGCAAAAATTGTCGGGAACATTATTGACATGAAAAACGTAATCCCAATCAACGCATAAAACGTAAATATTCCAGTTCCAAAAATCACTATAAGACTTAACAGTATAGAAAATATGCTATAAAGCATAAGCAATTTGTAAGGAGCTATATAACGCATAAAAAATGTGCCGACAAATCGCCCTATCATAAACAAAAAGCCCGCTAGTCCTGCGTAATATTTTGCATCTTGACCAGCCATATTTATTGCATCTTCTGCAAAAACTAATAAAAAACTAAATACGTAAACTTGCGCCCCTACATAAAAGAATTGCGCAACAATTCCCCAACGAACCTGCATGTGTCTTAGACTCCTGAAAAAGCCCACATGCTCAGTAGAACCATCCTCCTCTTCTTTGATATCTGGTAATTTGGTCAGAAAAAATAATACGGCAACAACCAATATAATTAACCCCAATACCAAATAAGGTCCTTTCACTAATCCTGTTTCTGCTTGAATGTAGGCTAATCTTGCCCCTTCAGACATGGAAGCTAATTCCTCTGAAGATTTTGGCTCTTCTGCAAGAATAAAAACTCCTCCAACAATTGGTGCTAGTGAAGCTGCAAGACCATTGAAAGATTGCGCAAAATTAAGGCGTTGAGTAGCTTTAGCAGGATCACCCAACACGGTGATATATGGATTTGCGGCTGTTTCCAAAATAGTCAATCCACAAGAAAGTATAAATAAGGCAGTTAGGAAAAAACCATAACTCACTGTGTTAGCCGCAGGTATAAACAAAAAGCAACCCAAGGCGAACAAACTTAATCCAACGAGAATACCAGCCTTATAACCAAATTTTTGCATGATGATTCCAGCTGGAATGGCCAATAAAAAATAGGCAACGAATACAGCAGAATCAACTAAGGACGCTTGGAAATGTGTTAAGCTAAATGCACTGCGTAAATGCTTGATTAATATAGGATCTAGATTATGAATAAATCCCCAAAAGAAAAATAGTGATGTAATCAGTATAATTGCAAAAGTATACTTTTGTTGTTTCGTCATGGTCTTTGTTTATAATTGATTGGAATAAAATTAAAGGTATTAAAGAATAATTACATAAACCAATTTACCTAAAACATAAACTATATTATCTACTTTAGTATTAATTTTAGGATTTACTTGAATAAGTGGATAATATAAACCGATGATATGAAAAAACTAAGCCTCACAGAAAGTTATCATAAAAACTTACATGTGCGCAGAGATAGCTATCCGCAACACCATAATCTTTGGCATTATCACGAAGAAATTGAATTTATCTATTTAGCAAAAGGTATGGGAACTTTATTCGTCGGGGATTGTATTCAGAGTGTTGCTGAAAACAGCTGTGTTTTAATTGGGTCTAACATTCCGCATTATTGGCTTTTTGATGGTGATTATCTTCACAAACATAATCCGATTGACTGTATTGTGATCCACTTTAAACCTAATTTTTTAGGCGAAGATTTTTATCAATTACAAGAAGCTAAAAGTATTCAACAGTTGATTTCCAATTCATCAAGAGTAATGTATTTGGAGAATTGTGACGCCATGTTCAACGACCTGTTTGCTTATATTCATGAGAAATCGGATATTCTTAAAATCACCAAACTCATCGAATCCCTTCATTATTTCGAAAAGTATCAACCGCAAATGTTGATTAGCGAAAACTACGAAGTTTATACGCATTCGTTAGATCATAAAAGGATGAATGATGTGATTAATTACATTAAAGATAATTACCGTAATAAAGTGGAATTGGATGCATTAGCGAGCTTAGCGAAGATGACTAAAAATTCATTCTGTAGATATTTTAAACAAAAAACTGGTAAAACTCCAATCCAATTCGTAAGTGAACTGCGTGTCGCTCATGCCTGTAGATTATTAAAATCTTCTGATATGAATCTCAAAGAAATTTGCTTTGAATCCGGTTTCAACAACTTTGTGAATTTTCATAAAATATTTAAAAGTGTAACGGATACTAGCCCAAAACAGTATAAAAAATTAAATACAATCACGACAATTTAATTTTAATACTACGCTTCTTTATATAATAAGGTCAATAAATCTTTGGATTAAATTGTAATTCCTTATTTTCAGCGCATGAAATCTACCACACGTTTTGGCGTCGATATTTTACTTGAAAAAGAATCCATCAATAAAAACTTAAAAATAGGATTAGTCTGCAATGCCGCCTCAATGACTAGTAAGGGTCAACATAGCCGATTAGCGTTGAAAGACGCTGGATTTAATATAACCAAACTTTTTGCTCCCGAACATGGATTTGATGGAACTGGAGATGATGGGGCTTATATCGATCACCACATTGATAGCGCAACACAAATTCCTATCATCAGTCTATATAGTGAAAAACTTGCTCCGACGGAGAAAGACTTAGCCGATTTGGATTTGATTATAGTGGATTTACCCGATATTGGAGCTCGATTTTATACTTACTTGTGGACGATGACCCACGTATTGGAGAGTTGCGAAAAATACAATAAGCCAGTCCTATTATTAGACAGACCAAATCCAATAGAGCAGGCTATTCATTTGGCAGAAGGTCCTTTTTTGAATGAGAGTTGTAGTTCATTTATAGGAAGATTTAATATTCCTATTACTCACCAATGTACTTTGGCAGAACTTGCTCAATATTTCAGAGGTAAATATTACCCGAAATTAGATTTACAAATTCAGAAAATGGAAAACTGGAATAGGGCAACAAACACAGACTATCCTTTCTTCCCTACATCTCCAGCCATTCAAAACAGAGAAACTATATATACGTACGCGGGTGCTTGTCTCTTTGAAGGATTAAATATCCAAGAAGGCCGAGGAACAGATTATCCTTTTGCACAATTCGGTGCGCCTTGGATAGATGCTGATCTATTATATAAACAGGTTTCCAAAGAATTAGTTGGCGCGGATATAGAGGTTGTACATTATACCTCCACAATGAGTTTGTATATTGGAGAAGAATGTCACGGTTTGAGAATTATTCCTAAAAATCCAACTGCATTTCAATCCGTTCAATATTTCATAAATCTCATTCAGATTATCTACAGCATGTTTCCAGATCATTTAAAAGAACGTAATTACCATACCAACGTTAATCCTGATGGAAACAAACATTTAGATAAATTATTAGGAATACCAAATGCTTTTAAATATTTGAAACAACATAAAATAAACACAAGAGAAGGCATTGAAGATTGGGAAAAAGAAATAACTCCGTTTTTACTGTATTAAGGAAAAGCCCAATGAAAAATTTTCATTGGGCTTTTTTAATTTTAAAGTTTGATCTTAAATCTTTCCGACTACCACTTTAAATAATTTATCATAGTCAAAATATCGTTGAGCGATATCTTGCACCTTATCCGCATTCATATCTTTTAAGATGTAAGAATAATACTGGTAATATTCTGTTCCTAATCCAGAAAAGTATACTGCTTTGAACTTATCGACATGCGAAAAAATACTTTCTAAACTTCCTAAAAGCATTCCTTGCATATAATTACGAACCAAGGCAATTTCTTCTTCAGAAGTTTTTTCATTTCTAAGGATTTCAAATTCCTTCTGAATTTCACTCAGCGTATTTTGTGTCACATCAACGCCAACTTCCGAAGCAATAGTTATAAATCCTGTATGACGTAAATTTCCAATGTACGAACCTATACTGTACGTATACCCTTTTTCTTCACGAATATTACGCATTAAACGTGAACCAAAGAAACCGCCAAATAATGTATTTACAAACTGTAATGCAGGGAAGTCAATATGACGGCGATTAATAGTTAATCCGCCTAAACGAACCGCAGATTGTAAAGCCTCTGGTTTTTCTTTGATCAACAATTCCGAAGAATACGGTTGGAATTCCAATGAAGTTTTCTTCACCAGCTCATGTGTATTTTCCCACTCCTGACCAAATAAAGTAGCTATTAAAGACTTCAAATTGGCGTCTATATTTCCAGCAATAAACAAATTACAGTTAGCAGGTTGTATCTGCTTACGATACAATTCTACAATGTGCGCTCGCTCAATAGCATCGTATGTTTCCTCTGTCGGAAGCACACCATAACGCGTTCCTTTGAAGACTTCCTTATAGAAATTACGTCTTGCTAGCACATCATTTTTTTGCAACGAGATTTGTAAAGACTGTTTATTATTGCGTATGTGCGTATCTAATTCCGCTTGTGGAATAATAGAATGCTGCAGGATATCGGCTAAAATTGGAAGTATTTTATCTACATATTTGTGCATCGTATATACAGTCAATGAACTTTGATCAAAACTGTATTCTGGCATCAAATAAGCACCGTAAAAATCAACGGTGTCCGCTATCTGTTTGGATGTTAGACTTTCTGTACCTTCTCTCAACATTGAAGAAAGCACAGGATTTAATATAGCAAGTTCTTCTTTTAATAGAATATTATCAAAAGTGAATTCTAACTTAATCAAATCCAAATCTGGAGCTTGAAAAATAAATGTTTTCAATCCATTGGCATAAACCATTTTTTCTGGTTCTACCAAGTTAACATCCTTTATTTCTTTGAAATGAGGTGCTACTGTTCTATTCAACATTTTCCTTCGCTTATGATTTATAAAATAATGTAGAAGAGTTTTCTTTCACAAATAGTGAATTGGCTACACGATGAATATCTTCTATAGTAACAGCACTATATTTAGCCACATCTTGATTATAATCTTCTGCTTTGCTTAGCATTTCAAAAAAAGCCAAATTCATCGCTTTATCCAAAATTGATAGTTCAGCAAATAACATGGTTGATTCTACCTTGTTCTTCACTTTCTGCAGTTCATTTTCAGCAACCAGTTCAGATTTTATTTTTTCCAGTTCCGTCCAAATATGTTTTTCAGCATCTTCTAAAGATATATGCGGTAACGGTTTTCCTTCTACCACAAAAAGATTAGTATCAATACTGCCCATCATGTAAGCATTAATTTCGCTGAAAACTTGATTTTCTTTTACCAACGAACGATACAATCTGGAGGAGGAACCCCTTGATAATAAATCAGAAATTAAATCGGTAGCATAATAATCTGGAGAAAGTCTGTCTGGTCCATGAAATGCTATATATAAAGCATCTACTGGAACATCAGCTTCTACACTTTCAAATCTAGCTTCTTCTTGCTTTGGCTCTTGAGGCAAATTACGTTCATAAGCATTACCTGCCGGAATATCACCAAACCATTTTTCTGCTAACGCTTTGACTTCCTCAAGATTTACATCTCCTGCTACCACCATAATAGCATTTTGAGGTGTGTAGAATTTTTGGAAGAATGCTTTTACATCTTCCATTTTTGCTTCTTCAATATGCCTAAGCTCCTTACCAATAGTTGCCCATCTATATGGATGAACTTTATAGGCTAAAGGCCGCAGTTTCAACCAAACATCTCCATAAGGTTGGTTTAAGTATCGCTGCTTAAACTCTTCACAAACTACCTGACGCTGAACTTCTAAACTTTGCTCACTGAAAGCTAAGCTTAACATTCTATCACTCTCCAACCAAAATGCTGTTTCCAAATTATTAGAAGGCAATGTGATGTAATAGTTCGTAATATCATTACTTGTGAAAGCATTGTTTTCGCCTCCTACGGATTGCAAAGGAGCATCATAATTAGGAATATTTATTGAACCTCCAAACATAAGATGTTCGAACAAGTGTGCGAAACCTGTTTGTTCAGGAGATTCATCACGAGCTCCTACTTTGTATAGAATATTCACCACAGCCATAGCTGTAGTATGGTCTTCGTGCACCAAAACTGTCAAACCATTATCTAGTTTGAAACGATTGAAATTTATCATTAATAATTGATAATTATACCCAGGGAATATCTTTCTTCAATAAATCTAAAGTTCTTTCTTCTTGCGATCCTGGTTCCGCTTTGAAATCATAAAACCAGTTGGCTTGTGCCGGTAAACTCATTAAGATTGACTCAATACGACCATTGGTTTCCAAACCAAATTTCGTACCCGAATCATATACTAAGTTGAACTCCACATAACGACCTCTCCTAATCAATTGCCAATCTTTCTCTCGTTGTGTGTAAGATTGATCACGATGTCTATTAACAAGCTCTATATAAGTCGGTGCAAAGATTCTTCCCAAATCACACGAGAAATCAAAGATTTGCTCATAGCTTAATCCTGTCTTTTCAGGAGTCAATTTATCATAGAATACCCCACCAATTCCGCGCGTTTCGTTTCGGTGTTTGATAAAAAAGTAGTTATCCGCCCAAGTTTTGAAATCAGCATAAAAATTAGGATGATGGGTATCACATACATTTTTTAATTGTTGATGGAAGAATTTCGCATCTTCATCAATAACATAATGCGGCGTTAAATCTATTCCTCCACCGAACCAACGAATTTGTTCGTTCAATTCAAAATAACGAATATTCATATGAATAATCGGAACATGCGGATTGTTCGGGTGAATAACAATAGAAACACCCGTAGCGAAAAAATATTCTTCATCAACTCCAAAAGCTTTTTTAATAGCCTCAGGTAATTTCCCATGTACAGCAGAGAAATTTACACCGCCTTTTTCCAAAATATTTCCATTTTGAATAATACGTGTTCTTCCTCCACCACCGCCTTCGCGTTCCCAAACTTCTTCCTCGAATTTCGCTCCCCCATCCAAAGCCTCCAAGGCTTGGGTAATTTCATCTTGTATCTTCTGATAGGTTTCTGCTATATGTTCTTTTGTCATCTTATTTACGACAATTTCTGTGCTAATATATTTACTTCTTTTAATGCAGGGCTATTGTTGTACAATATCTGATACACCATATTGCAAATATGCATATCCAATTGATATTTAGCAATAATGCCTTGAATACAATTCGACGCATAATACCCTTCGGCAACCATATTCATTTCCAATTGAGCAGATTTCACACTGTATCCCTTGCCAATCATATTGCCAAATGTGCGGTTTCGACTGAATTGTGAATAAGCGGTAACCAATAAGTCACCCAAATACGCGGAAGCATTAATATCACGTGATCCTGGATTAATAGCTTCCACAAAATATTCCATCTCACGGATCGCATTGGATACTAATACCGCTTGAAAATTATCCCCAAATCCTAGTCCGTGACAAATGCCTCCAGCCAAGGCATAGATATTTTTCAATACAGCACCATATTCAATACCCAAAATATCGTCCGAAACAATAGTATTTATGTATCGGCTCTTATATAATGAAGCTACAATTTCAGCTTTTTCTAAATCATTACAGCCAAATGTTAAATACGACAACTTCTCTTGCGAAACTTCTTCTGCATGACAAGGTCCTCCGATAACAATAATATTTTCTATGCTAATACCGTAAGTAGAAGTCAGATATTCTCCTACAATTTGATTTTCATCTGGAATGATACCTTTAATCGCCGAAACGATGATTTTATTTTGAAAATCTTCTGCGTTTAAATCCTGAAGGGCATCTTTAAGATAAGCCGCTGGGGTATTCAACACAATAATATCACTGTTGTCAAATACAAATTTCACTTTTGAAGAAATATGCTCAAAAGGAATTTTAATGTCTACGGCTGTCAAATAACTTGGGTTATGTTTATAGGATTCAATGTATGCAATATCCTCCCGTTTTCTTACCCACCAATATATTTCCTTTTCTGATTGATTGTCTGTCAACATCTTAATCATGGCCGTCGCCCAACTACCACTCCCGATGACACCAATCCGATTTGAAATGTGTTTATCCATACTTTAATGATTGCCCAAAGATACTTATTAAATATGTTTACCCGATTATTATCGTGAATTAATGGAATAAAAATGACTTTATGTATCTTAATAATATATTTACGTGCAAAATACAAGCCATGACTGAGAAAGATAAAATGATTTTAGGCAAGCCATATATGGCTTCGGACAAAGAATTACAAAAAGATAGACTCGAAGCACAACGCGCCTGTTATCGATACAATCAGATAGATCCTAAAAATTATAAAGAAAGAAAAGCTTTGATACGCGGGCTTTTCGGAGAGACGGATGCATTGTTTTGCATAGAACAGCCATTTTATTGTGATTATGGTTTTAATATTCGCATTGGAAATAATTTTTTCTCAAATTATCACCTTACTATTTTAGATTGCGCACCAGTTACTATTGGTGAAAATGTGATGTTTGGACCAAATGTGTCCATTTATACTGCTGGACATCCTATTCATCCAGAAATAAGAAATACAGGATTAGAATTTGCCTTGCCTGTAACTATAGGAGATAATGTATGGATTGGTGGAAATGTGGTCATTAATCCCAATGTAAATATAGGCGCTAATTCGGTAATAGGCTCAGGCTCAGTAGTTACAAAAGATATTCCTGCAAATGTCATTGCGGTAGGTAATCCTTGTAAAGTAATCCGTAAAATAACCGATGAAGATAAAAAGTATTATTACAAAAATCGAGAAATATAAAAAAACCCTATGCGGAGAGCATAGGGTTTACCAAACCAATTATTAACCTAAATATGAAATTATTGAAAATTTTATATTCGTTAATATAATATCAAATAGCATGCCAAGATTAAGTGGTAATTGTAACAAATAGATTATAAAAAGAAACCCCTACAGCGGAGAACTGTAGGGGTACCAAACCAATTATTAACCTAAATATGAAATTATGAATATTAATTTCTACCCTTAAAACGCAGGTCTATTAAGTTTATTATTTCATATTTTTGATTTTAACACTTTTTAACAAATCGCTAATTCGATGACGGAGCAATTATTTCTACTACTTTCTCCCCGAGTCTAGTAATATCAGATTTCAAACCAAACAACAGGGTCATAGCATGAAAAGGTCGTCCTTGTACTTTAGTAAAATGCCGCATATATCCTAACTCTCCCCCTAAAAAGAAACTTTTAAATTTATAATCCGCTCCAACCCCTACTTTAGCCCCTATAGCAAATGATCTATCGTAGTCGATTTTAACGGTAGTCTCCAATTTTTGAGCGCGAGGTTCATTGACTAAGCCAAAACTTGGACCACCATAGACATACGTATTAAGTCTTTTCATCTGCTTCCGCGTTCCTCCAGCCAAACTCAACATATATATACTTGCATTTCCATTTTCAATTAAATGATTGTATTTATTATCCTCGATTTTCTGATCGTAGTCAAAATTGAACATATACAAGGCAGGATAAAGATAATATTTAGAGTTTTTAAGCGAAATATCTAATCCCATGCTCCCAGCAAATAATTTCGGAGAAAGTACTTCTTTCGTCTTTCCAATAGGTAGCGCCAATCCAGTTCCGGCAAAATAATAGATTTTACGATAGTGAATCGTATCCGCGTCATTTTGAGCAAATGAATATTGAATTGCGAAAAAGAAACAAGCAATCAGTGTGAAATATTTAGTCATAAAATACTTTTAGGCATTATTATTCCATAACAATAAATCAGGTCATTTGTTTTGAAGAGAAATTGTAAGATGAATAAGTATTATATTTTATGAATTAACTTAAGGTTTTTAAATCATAAATTTCAATTTGACTAAATTCTGATTTATCCAGTTTTCTATTCTGATTAAAGTCGGGAAAGCCCGTTACCGTTAAAGTGCCAGATTGTTTATTGACTACCCACTTCTGAACATAAAAACTACTGGGAGTGAGAAGAGTTTTAGTTTTTCCATCTACAGAAAGCACAAATAGCTGAGTAGGATCCTCCCCATCTATGCCATTTTTGCTATTCCAATCCAGTGTTTTCGCGGAGACAAGAATAGAATTAATGTATAATTCATCAATTTTTATCTGTTCCACATTTAAATAATATCCGCCAACCCCAAAATTAACTTCATGCGTTTTTTTATCATTAGTATTAATAAATAAAAGATAAGACAGCCTTTTATTTTCTATCTTATTTCGCTCATCTACCCCTGCAATAACATAAGGTGTACCCTCCACTTCAGTTAATTTATTGAAATGGGTCATATTATATTTCTGACCGAAAATATTAAAGCTGATCGAAGTCAGCATAATTAAGAGAAGTGATTTCATAACTAGATTTTTTTATTCTTCTCTTAAATATACGAAGAAACCTACTTTCCTCTACAAATAGTTTTTGCTTTGAGGACCTTGGTTAAAAATTAAATCTATCACACTCAAATCCGGAAGGAACCCGTGTCTTTCCTCAAAGATTTGGTAATAAGGTTTTGGATTTTGTAAAACTGAACCTTTTTTCGGATGGATCAAACTTCTAAAGTCACCTGATTCATAAGATTTTTCGTAAGTTTCTGTAAAATCAATTGTACGTTTCAGTTTAAGACATTTTAGAATTAACTCCAATTGAGCTACGTTGAAATCAAATAGAAATTCATGCTTTTCTTCGTAGAAAGGTCTGAAATCGTCTTCGTAGAATTCGAAATAAGGCGAACTACGATAAGCAGTTTGTAAACTCAACCAATGTAAGCGTTGCCATTCGTGATCATAAGTAATCTTAACATCTTTCATCGCAATACGTTCTTTGCGACCATGTTGTATCGGGACAATCAAATCCAAAATTCCATTTGCTGTCGCAATCTTTGCACGGTTGCGATAAGTCTGCTTTGGAAAATGCTCATATTTATCAAGGATTACATTTCCGTCATTTTGCGCAATGGCATGAAAATAAGATACTGGAGGAAGATAATTCGCTGATAAAATGATTGAATTTGACATATTTATACTTACTTATTAAAAATTACCGCAAAAATAAGTTAATTTGAGGATATTTGTAGCATCGAAAACAAGTTAGGTTGATGAGTAAAAGCATTCTTAAATTTATATTCTGGAGTCTATCCAAACTACCTTTTAGTGCCTTGTATCTCCTATCGGATGCTTTATATTTATTGATTTATTATGTCTTTGGCTACCGCAAAAAGGTAGTTCTCAAAAACCTTCGTAATTCTTTTCCCGAAAAAACAGAACTAGAAATACAACAAATAGCCAAAAAGTTCTACAGGTATTTCCCTGATTTAATCGTTGAAGCTATCAAAATGGCAGATATCAGCGAGCGAGAAGTTATTAAGCGGATTGAATTACATAATCCAGAAGAAGTTTACCAACATTTTGATAAAGGTAAGGCTGTTATTGGAGTAACCGCGCATTATGGGAATTGGGAACTGGGAATTTTTCGTCTTTCACTAATGACTGAAAATCCACGACTGGTTATCTATAAGCCACTAAACAATAAAGCTTTCGATGAGGTGTACAATGGCATTCGCACACGATTTGGTGCGACAATGGTTCCCATGAAGCAAATCTTGCGTCATATTGTAAGATTACGCAACACACCTCACATCAGTATGTTCGTAGCCGACCAAACACCCGTTTATCAGGATTCGGATTATTTTATGCCTTTCTTGAACCAAGAAGCATTAGTGTATACGGGTACTGAACGTATAGCCAAAATGACCAACAGCCCTGTAGTATATTGTCATATTGGTCGAAAAGAAAAACGAGGGCATTATTATTGTAAATTTACTACATTGGTAGAAAATCCTGCAGAATACGCAGAACATGAGATAACGCATATTCATAATCGATTTACAGAAAAAATGATTCGTGAGAATCCCCCGTATTGGTTATGGACGCATAATAGATGGAAAAGACAGCGAAGAAATCAAGCATGACACACTATCCAAAAGTATCTGTGGTAATATTGAACTGGAATGGTAAATATTTCTTGGAGAAATTTTTACCTTCTGTGTATAATAGCACCTATCCCAATATAGAATTCGTCATTGGAGACAATGCATCGACAGATGATTCTTTGGCTTTTGTAAAAGAATATTATCCCACCATTCGCATTATTTCCAATTCAGAAAATTATGGTTTCGCAGGTGGATATAATAAAGTGCTGGAACAAGTAGATGCCGATTATTACGTTTTACTCAATTCAGATGTTGAAGTAACGGAAAATTGGATCGAACCTGTCATCGAAATGATGGAACGCAACAATTACGCTGCGGCACAACCAAAAATCAGAGCTTACCATAAAAAAACGCATTTTGAACATGCTGGAGCAGCAGGGGGATATATTGACGCATTCGGTTATCCTTTTTGTCGCGGCCGTATACTTCACCTAGCCGAAGAAGATTTAGGGCAATATGAGGACGAGAAAGAAATCTTTTGGGCAACGGGTGCTGCTTTATTTATTAAATCCCATGTTTGGAAAGAAGCTCAAGGCTTTGACTCCGATTTTTTTGCACATATGGAAGAGATTGATTTATGCTGGCGTTTGAAAAAAATGGGTTATAAAATCGGTTATTGTCCTACAAGTACGGTTTATCATGTCGGCGGAGGAACTTTAAACACAAGCAATCCTAAAAAGACCTATCTCAACTTCAGAAACAACCTTTTTATGTTGCAAAAAAACCTTCCCTTAGCCCAAGCTTTCGGTGTTATTTTTGTCCGTTTCTGGTTAGATTTATTAGCTTTATTAGCTTTTTTGGCTCAAAGAAAACCCAAAGATGCATGGGCTATTAGTCGCGCACATCAGGATTTTTTCGTCAATTTCTTCAAGAATTCCAGAAAACGTAAAAAATATTCTGCTACAGAAAACAAAATAGGAAGATATAAAAAATCCATTATTTGGGATTTTTATGTGAATAAAATTCAAAAATTCACAGAATTGTCAGCAAATAATTTTTAACCCAACACAAATCTTAGAATAACCGATTTTACGAACTATTCTCCTAGCAGTTATAGTTCGTAAAATATTGGTTTCTAAATTATTTTAAGCATTTAAATTTTATTAATTTCGTCGCGTATGTCACAAGATATTCAAGCAAAAATCGAACAATTAACAGCAGAATTAAACGAATATAATTACCAATATTATGTATTGGCTAATTCTGTAATTTCCGATTTTGATTTTGACATTAAACTCAAAGAACTTGAAAAGTTAGAACAAGAATATCCTCAATTTAGAGACCCCAACTCACCTACTTTAAAAGTGGGAGGAGATATTACTAGTAAATTCAAAACTGTTAAACATCGTTGGCCGATGCTTTCATTGAGCAATACGTACAGCGAACAGGAGTTACGTGATTTTGATAACCGCGTACAGAAAGCTATAGGACATCCCGTAGAGTATGTTTGTGAGTTAAAATTTGATGGATTATCTATTTCTTTGACATACGAAAACGGAAAATTAGCGCAAGCTATTACACGCGGAGATGGTGTACAAGGGGACGATGTGACTCAAAATGTAAAGACCATCCGTAAAATTCCACATCAACTGAAAAAATCAGACTATCCCGAAATCTTTGAGATTCGCGGTGAAATCTTTATGCATAAATCTGCTTTCTTGCGCTTAAACAAAGAGCGTGAAGAAAACGGAGAACAAACATACGCCAATCCTAGAAATTTTGCTTCAGGTACCATTAAATTACAAGATTCAGCGGAAGTAGCTAAAAGACCTTTAGACTGTTTCTTATATTTCTTGTATTTAGAAAATAGAAATAAGTTCTTCTCTACACATTGGGAAAGCTTGCAAAAAGTTAAAGATTGGGGCTTTCATATTTCTGAACACAGCAAATTGTGCAGTAGTATAGATGATGTTTTAGAATTTGTCCATTATTGGGATACGGCCCGTCACGATTTATCGTATGATATTGATGGGATCGTTATCAAAGTAAACGATTATTCGTATCAAGAAGAATTAGGTTTTACGGCTAAATCTCCACGTTGGGCGACTTCATTTAAATTCAAGGCAGAACGAGTAGAAACTACGCTAAATAGTGTGAGTTATCAAGTAGGACGCACAGGTGCAGTAACTCCTGTAGCTAATTTAAAGCCTGTACTGTTAGCAGGTACTACAGTGAAACGTGCTTCATTGCATAATGCGAATGAAATTGAGCGTCTTGACTTACACGAAGGTGATACGGTATTCGTAGAAAAAGGTGGGGAAATTATTCCCAAAATTATTGCTGCAAATCCAGATAAAAGAGCTGCAGATGCTACGCCTATCCACTACCCTACACATTGTCCGGAGTGTAACACAAAGTTAGTACGACAAGACGGCGAAGCAGTACATTACTGTCCTAATGAAAATGGTTGTAAACCCCAAATAGTGGGTAAAGTGCAACACTTCATTGGACGCAAGATGATGGATATACAAGGTCTTGGCGATGAAACAATAGAAACGCTATACAGAATGAATTTAGTAAGACATATTTCAGATCTGTATACGCTACACGAAAAGCGAGATCTATTAGTTACTATCGAAAGATTTGGTCAAAAATCCATCGACAATATGCTTAAAGGTATTGAGGAATCGAAATCAAAACCTTTTGAAAAAGTACTATTTGCTTTGGGTATTCGTCATGTGGGCGAGACGGTAGCTAAAAAATTAGCTCTTTATTTCAAGAATTTAGAAAATCTAAAAACAGCTACTGTAGAGGATATCGCTTCGGTACAGGATATCGGAATCCGTATTGCAGAAAGTTTATATGCTTATCTGCATAACCAAGATAATTTAGCAGAGCTAAATAAACTTCAAAGCTATGGCTTACAATTCCAGATCGAAGAAAAAGAAATTGTTTTAGCGGGTGATGGATTATCAGGTAAGACATTCTTAATATCGGGAGTTTTTGTGGATTACTCACGCGAGCAATTGACCAAATTAATAGAGTCTCATGGTGGAAAAATGTTGAGCAGTATTTCTGCGAAGCTCAATTATTTGGTGGCTGGAGATAAAATGGGACCATCAAAACTAGCAAAAGCTGAAAAATTAAATGTTCCTATCATTTCGGAAAAGGAACTATTACAAATGATTAATCAAGAATAAATACTATATAAATTAAAAAATCAAAATGACTGAGATTCAAGGAGCAGGTGTAGCATTGGTTACGCCATTTAATGCAGATGGAAGCGTAGATTTTGAAACTTTAGGAAATTTAATTGAGTTTCAAATCAAAGAGGGTATGAATTATTTAGTTTCGTTAGGAACTACAGGTGAGACAGCTACATTAAGCTCTGAGGAGAAGAAGAAGATTTGGAAGTTTACAAAAGATAAAGTAAATGGTAGAGTTCCATTGGTAGCAGGTATTGGTGGAAATCACACACATGAAATTGTTGAAGCTATAAAATATTTTGATACAGAAGGTTACTGCGCTATACTTTCAGTTTCACCTTACTATAATAAACCTACGCAAGAAGGTATTTACCAACATTATAAAGCAGTAGTTGAAGCATCAAGCTTGCCTGTTATTTTATATAATGTCCCTGGAAGAACAGGATCAAATATGACGGCACAGACGACATTGAGATTGGCTAATGACTTCAAAAACATTGTCGCGATCAAAGAAGCTTCAGGTAATTTCGCACAGTTTTCGGAAATTTTGAGAGACAAACCTGAGAATTTTTTATTAATTTCAGGAGACGATCCTGCTACTTTACCGATGATGGCATTGGGTGCTGTGGGAATTATCTCTGTGGTAGGAAATGCTTACCCAAAAGAAGTAGCAACTTTAGCCCAATTGTGTGCAGAAGGAAAATATGTGGAGGCACGAAAAATCCACAATAAGCTATTACACATTACAGATCTTTGTTTTGTTGAAGGAAATCCTTGTGGTGTAAAATACATCTTGCAGGAGTTGGGATTCGGAAAAGATGTGGTTCGCTTACCTTTAGTTTCAGTAAGTTCAACCACACAGGATAAAATTAGAGAAGAAATAACTATTTTAGCGGAATAAATTCAGGTAAATGTATATTATAGAGGGCTTCGTTTTAATGATGAAGCCTTTCTTATTTTTAACTCTTCTACAAGGAATGTGAATTTTAATAGGCAAGCTTAGAAACTATAAAAACATTCTGCTATATTTATGTATATCAAATTCTTGTAATATGGCGGAATCATCGTTAAACACAGAAAAGAAAGGTTCAAAATTGAAATCATTTTTTGGTTGGCTTATTGTCGTAGCTCTATTAATTATTAGCGGAATAATTTACTGGAAATATTATTTTGTTTTTGGTGAAGGTGTAAAATCTGGCTATTTAAACTATGCTGTCAAGAAGGGCAATCTTTTCAAAACTTATGAAGGAAAATTAATTCAAGAAGGATTTGGCGGTGGTCGCACGGGAGTTATCACCAGCAATGAATTTATTTTTTCGGTCGAAAGTGATTCTATTTATAATATTTTAGAAACTAATAGCGGCAAATTCTTTGATCTACATTATAAAGAATATAAAGGTGCCTTACCTTGGCGTGGTAATACCGTATATATAGTAGATAAAATTGTAAGAATGAAATAAGCTATTGTTTAAATGATTAAATTTAAATCATTTATTATATGCCTGTTAATAATAACAACAAGTATTAACAGCTATGCACAAAAACGAAAATCTAATCCTGATTTAAGAACTGGTAAAAGCAACTTGATATACGATAATTTTAATTATTCTTCTTATATCAGGACTGTACAATTGAATCATATAGGCAAGGAAAACGAATTTCCAATTATTGATTTAAATAAAAATGAAACTTTAACGATTTCTTTTGATGACTTACGTGCGGATCAGCGCAATTTTTATTATCGGATAGAATATTGTAATGCCGATTGGACATCTAGTCGATTACCTAGTATAGATTATCTCACGGGGTACGAAGAAGATAGAATTTATACTTTTCAGAATTCGCAAAATACCCTACAAGCTTATACGCATTATGCTTTCATCTTTCCAAATGAAAACATAAAACCGAAATTATCTGGCAACTATCTACTCAAAGTCTACGAAGATGCTGATCAAGAACGCCTACTTTTTACTAGAAAGATTTATGTTTTAAAATCAGAAGTGCAACTTGATTCTGAAATTATTCCATCCTTATCTCCTACTAAAAGATCAAAAAATCAAAAACTAAATGTTTCAGTTAATTCCTCTCAGGAAATAAGAAATCCTCATACGAACTTACAGATTCATGTCTACCAAAATCAAAGACAAGACAATTATAAAATCCTCAAAGCACCAACTCAAGTTTCGAGTAATAAGATAACTTACAATAACCCTCAAAGTTTAGATTTTGAAGGGAACAATGAGTTTAGAACCTTAGATTTGCGCAGTGTTAGAAGTGCGTCTTCTTCAGTACAATCAATAGTTCGTGACAGCATAATTTTGGCGCAAGTCAATTTAGACGAGAAAAAGTCAGATAACAAATACATCTACAAACCCGATGAAAACGGGAAGTTTTATATTCGGAATATAGATTTTGAAGAAGCAAACTTACAAAGTGAATATATTAATTCATTTTTTTCGCTAAAAGATTCTGCAAATATTAAAGGAGATATTTACCTTGTAGGAGCTTTTAATAATTATAAGATTGGGTCAGAAAATAAGTTATCCTACGACGAACAGCAAGGCGTATGGACTACCACTCAATTATTAAAGCAAGGTATCTATAATTATGAATACATCACAATAGAGGAAAACAAAATCATAACCGATAAGTATTCAGGATCATATTTTGAAACAGAAAATGAATATCAAATTCTCGTATATTACCGCAAACAAGGAATATATTGGGATGAACTTATTGGATTTAAAAACATAAAAACTACAAATAATAACATATACAGTGGAGGAAAATAAAGAAAAAGAGCTCAAGAGAGGATTAAGCAATAGACATATTCAACTTATTGCTATTGGTGGAGCTGTAGGTACAGGTTTATTTCTTGGAATTGGGAAAGCCGCCATTTTAGCTGGCCCATCCGTTATTCTAGGCTACGCTATTGCTGGTATTTTTGCATTTTTTATATTAAGGCAATTAGGTGAAATGGTGGTTGACGAACCTGTATCGGGAAGTTTCTCTTATTTTGCCAATAAATATTGGGGGCCTTTTGCAGGGTATGCTTCAGGTTGGAATTATTGGATTCTTTATATACTTGTAAGTATGGCTGAATTAACGGCTATTGGTGTTTATATTCAATTTTGGTGGCCCGAAATACCATTATGGGTTTCAAGTTTATTCTTTTTTATTGTAATCAATGCCTTAAATCTTACTTCAGTAAAAGTTTATGGAGAAACGGAATTTTGGTTTTCCATTATTAAAGTTTCAGCCATTATAGCAATGATTATCTTTGGAGGCTATCTTTTAATTTCGGGAGCTGAAGGTGACCAAGCCACCGTACAAAATTTAGTGAATGATGGAGGATTTTTCCCTAAAGGCTGGTTGCAACAAACAGAAGACGGTTCTTATCAAGGGCTATTGGCAGCCTTGGTAACCATAATGTTCTCTTTTGGAGGTTTAGAATTAGTCGGCATCACAGCTGCGGAAGCAGAAAATCCAGAGAAAAATATTCCGAAAGCGACCAATCAAGTTTTGATTCGTATTTTAATTTTCTATGTAGGTGCTTTGTTTATACTATTCTCCTTGATGCCTTGGCGCTCAATTACAGCAAATACAAGCCCCTTTGTAGAAGTATTTGACATTTTGAACGATAAGCAATTTACTGTCTTCGGCAAAACATTTGACTTCATGAGCTTAATTGCGAATGTATTGAATATTATCGTTTTGACAGCAGCGTTATCGGTTTATAACAGTTGTGTTTATAGTAATTCAAGAATGCTGTATGGTTTGGCTGAACAAGGAAATGCCCCAAAATTTTTACGAAAACTAAATAAAAACCATGCTCCTATTGCTGCTTTAATGGTGTCAGCGGTATTGGTTGCTTTTTGTATTGTAATTAACAAAATAATGCCAGAACAAGCCTTAGAAGTATTGATGTCATTGGTTGTATCTTCTTTGATTATTAACTGGATTATGATTTCTTGGACACATTTGTTCTTCAAAAAACAAAAGAATAAAGAAAACAAATCTACTAGCTTTCCAAGCTTATTCTATCCTTTAAGTAATTATTTAACCTTATTATTCTTATTCGGGGTTTTGGGAATGATGTGGTTAACAGGGTTACGAATATCTGTAGAATTAATTCCTATTTGGATATTATTACTCTATATAAGTTACCGCATAGTGAAAGCCAATAAAGCTAAACAAAGCGTATAAAAAACAAAGGCTCGAATTTATAAATTCGAGCCTTTGTTTTTTATACAGTTGATCAAAATTTAATGATCACCCTTAGCCGCTAAGTATCTTTCAGCCTCTAAAGCCGCCATACAGCCTGTTCCAGCTGCGGTAATAGCTTGACGGTAAACATTATCTTGCACGTCACCCGCTGCAAATACACCAGGTATATTTGTGGCTGTAACATTTGGTTTTGTAATCAAATAACCTGTCTCGTCCATATCCAAAATACCTTGGAACAATTCTGTATTTGGTTTATGGCCAATAGCCACAAAGAAACCTGTTACATCTAAGTCTGTTGTTTCGTTCGTTTTATTATTTAGTACACGAACACCAGTAACCACTTGACCATCACCTAAAATTTCTTGTGTTTCCGTATTGTATAATACTTCGATGTTAGCTGTATTCATTACACGGTGATACATTGCTTTTGAAGCTCTGAACTCGTCACGACGCACCAACATATATACTTTATTACACAATTTAGCCAAATAAGTAGCTTCTTCTGCAGCTGTATCCCCAGCACCTACTATTGCCACATCTTGTCCTTTGAAGAAGAAACCATCACATACAGCACAAGCAGATACACCAAAACCATTGTATTTTTGTTCTGATTCTAATCCTAACCATTTAGCTGTAGCACCGGTAGAGATAATAACAGTATCCGCAGAAATAACGGTTTTACCATCAATTTCTACATAGTGAATACTACCATCTTTTGAAAAATCTACTTTAGTAGCATAGCCAAAACGTACCTGCGTTCCGAAACGTTCTGCTTGATTTTTCAAATCTTCCATTAATTCAGGACCTGTAATACCTTTAGGATAACCTGGAAAATTATCTACTTCTGTAGTTTGTGTCAATTGACCTCCCGGAACAATACCTGTATACACTACAGGTTTCAAATCAGCACGCGCTGCATAAATAGCTGCAGTATAACCTGCTGGCCCAGATCCAATAATCAAACAATTAACGTGTTCTGAAACTTGCTCTTTATTCATTATGTCTTTTTAGATTTATTTTACTTACCAAATTTATTTTGCAAACTCGCCAACATATCGCTTGTAATAGGCTTTGGATTTGTTTCTACTTTTACTTTCGGCTCATCCTTTTTAGCAATTTGTTGCTTTTGTGCATTTCTTGCGCTTTTGTATTCATTCCACAATTTTTCTAAAATGCGTTTGGTGTACAATGGAAAATCTCCATTCTGCATCCATGCATAATAGCTTGGTTCAGATTCAAAAACATCTGTTAATCTTCTACCCTTGTGCTTCCCAAAATTGATACAAACCTCATCCTGCTCATCATAGACAAAACGACCAGCAAAATCTACTGGTTTAGTCAGGTTCGTAAACTTATGTAAGGCTTCTACATCATTCACCACTGGGTATGAAACAGCACCATGCTTGTCTGTATAACTTTCATTTTCATATTTTGAGAGTTGTGCTTTAAGCACTTCATATGTTGCACGTACATCATCTTCTGCTTGATGTGCATTGTCTAAAGACTTACCACAGTAGAACTTATACGCAGCTTTCAACGTACGTTGCTCCATTTGATGGAAAATATTTTGCACATCAACAAACGAACGTCCTTCTAGACTAAACTCTACACCCGCTGCTAGAAATTCTTCCATTAACATGGGAACATCGAATTTATTGGAATTATATCCCGCCAAATCTGAATCTCCAATAAACTCTGCAATTTCCTTTGCCAAATCCTTAAATGTAGGTGCATCTTTGATATCTTCATCATAGATGCCATGGAACATAGATGACTCTACAGGAATTGGGATTTGAGGATTGATACGACGTGTATACACTTCTTCCGAATTGTCAACATTCACTTTTAAAATCGAAATTTCAACGATTTTATCGGTTGCAATATTGACTCCTGTTGTCTCTAAATCGAAAAAAGCTAACGGACGTTTTAATTTTAGTTCCATGAATTTATTTTTATACTTTCAGCCCTAAGACCAAAAATTATTAAAAACAAAAATAAGCAAATGCCAACGTAGCAAAAACTTATTTTTGTCACAACTCTATATTATGAGATATTTTCAACAAAAGAATGACTTTGACCAAAAAACAAGGTCTTAATCTTCTTTATTATAACTCCAAGTACGTAATTTTTCTTGCAAAATACGTGAAATTTTATTGAAGTAACGTTTCTGCTTATAGCCCATCACCCACTGAATACCTTGAACCGCATTCGTACAGAATAGCTCATCCGCTTTCTTCATGATTTCTGGACTGATCTGCGCTTCTACGACTGGAATACCTTCTTCTTCACACATATCCATCACAACCCGACGCATTACACCGTCGATACAGCCTTGATTCAAAGCTGGGGTGTACAACACTTTATCGTAATAAACGAAAATATTAGAGGTAAGCGCTTCACACAAAAAGCCTTCTTGATTTAAGATAAATACATCATCGTAATCAAATTTCTTCTTGTAGTTCCCTGCCAAAACGTAAATCAAGGAGTTATTGGATTTCAATTCAGACAAATCGCTATAAGGCTTTTTGATTTCAGAATATAAATCCACAATCAAACCTACCTTTTTATCGCGTACCTGAATATCAACTTTTTGCACCTGTAAAATGTAAGCGGGTTTGTTTGTCTCTGGGGAATAAATACCGCCTCCAGAACGATACACTATCAATCGCACACGCACACGCTGACCTACCATATTATTTTTACGAATCAATTCATCCGTGATTTTTTTGATGAAATATTCATCAAACATGGTAGATTGTTCCAATTGAATTTTTTGCATACTACGTTGTAGTCTTTCTACATGTAAATGCAAAAATCTAATCTCCCCTCCTTGATACAGCATCGTCTCAAAAAGACCATCACCATATCTCAATCCTCTATTTTCAACAGTTAATAGTTTTGAATCCTCAGAAACTATTTCTCCATTAAAATTTATATAATGTATTGGCATAAATTCTCACTAATTAACTTTTAACTTGCGCTGCGTAAGCTCTCCATTTTTCCAAAACCTGTTGCATATCTGCTGGCATTGGTACTTCAAAATCCATCTGTTTTTTCGTCACCGGATGGATAAAACCTAATAAACGCGCATGAAGTGCTTGACGAGGTAAAACTGCAAAACAATTGTCTACAAATTGTTTATATTTACTGAACGAAGTACCTTTCACTATCTTATCTCCACCATACATAGCATCCGAAAATAAAGGATGACCTATAGATTTCATATGTGCACGAATCTGGTGTGTACGTCCTGTTTCGAGTTGACATTCAATCAATGTCACAAAACCTAACCTTTCTAGTACTTTATAATGCGTCACCGACCACTTCCCTTTTTCAGGATCATCATACATAGCCATGATACGACGGTCCTTAAGATCGCGACCAATATAACCTGTCACCGTTCCATCCTCCGCTATATCTCCCCATACTAATGCTATATAACGACGATTGATAGTATGTTCAAAAAACTGTTTAGCTAAATAGGTCATTGCCCATTCATTTTTCGCTATAATCAACAAACCGGATGTATCCTTATCAATGCGGTGCACCAATCCTGGTCGTCCCGTATTACCTGGCAAAGTAGGCAATTGATTCAGATGATAGGTCAATGCATTGACCAATGTTCCTGTATAGTTGTTGTACCCGGGATGCACTACCATTCCTGCTTCCTTGTTAACCAAAAGTACATCATCGTCTTCATAGATTATTTCTAAAGGAATATTCTCCGGATAGACTTCGGTATCGCGTGGCGGATCGGGCAATAACATGGTGATTACATCCAATGGCTTTATCTTATAACTCGCCTTAATAGGTTTATCATTGACACGCACCGAACCAGCATCTATGGCATTTTGTATACGATTACGCGAGGTATTCTCTACTCTATTCATCAAGAACTTGTCAATACGAATCGTAGTCACTCCTTTTTCCGCGACAATACGTATATGTTCAAATAATTCCTGATCCTCTTGTTCGATTAATTCCAAATCTTCAGACATGTTACAAAAGTAAAGGAAATAAGCCGAAATCTATTAACTTTGGGCAGTTCTACAATTAAAATCATTGATAATTCAGCGATTATATTTATGGAGCTAAATAATAAAATTAGGAATTAGCGCACATGCACATTTATAGCCCAGAACAAAAGATTGAACATCTACTCTACAAATCCAAAAATGTACAGGTCTATCTCAAAAGAGATGATATGATTCATCCTTTTATCTCAGGGAATAAATGGCGTAAATTAAAATATAACCTGCAAAAAGCACAAGAAGAACAAAAGACAACCTTAGTCACCTTTGGTGGAGCGTGGTCCAACCATCTATTAGCAACAGCTTGTTCAGGTGCAACTTATCAGTATAAAACTATTGGCTTTGTACGCGGTGAAGATATCAATAATCCCGTGCTGGATATGTGTAAGCTTTTTGGGATGAAACTGCGATTTGTTTCAAGAGAGGACTATAAGGATAAGCTAAAGCTTTTCGAGCAATTAGAAAATAAAGAAAAATGCTATTTTATTGATGAAGGCGGCGCTAGTTCAGAGGCGACTTGGGGATGCAAAGAATTGGTTGATGAATTAGCAAATACTTATGACCACATCTTTTGTGCTGCTGGAACAGGAACTACAGCAGCTGGAATAGCACAAGGAATTCAAGAACAAAATCTAAAAACGAAACTACACGTTATTCCTGTTTTGAAAAATGGTGGTTTTATCTTAGATGAAATCCAAAAGTACCATGCGCCTATTGATCAAATAGAATTACATCTAGATTATCACTTTGGCGGATATGCAAAAGTAAAGCCCGAACTAATAAATTTTGTCAAAAATTATATCAAAGCTACCGGTGTCATGATAGAACCGACCTATACGGGTAAAGCAATGTATGCTTTGCACGATTTAATTGAAAAAGATTATTTTCAAGAAGGAACCAAAATCCTAATTGTCCATACTGGAGGATTGACTGGCTTATTGGGACAATTAGAAAAGTTTGATAAATGATATTTCTTTATCTTTAACTATATAAATATTATTACTCATGTCAATTAGCAACGAACAAGAGTTATTAGGTATGCAAAAAGCTGCAAATGCAGTTGCATACACCCTAAGGAAAATGGTTGAGTTTACCAAAGTTGGAATGTCAACAAAGGAATTGGACAATTATGGTGCTAGTATCCTTACTTCTATGTATGCTAATTCTGCACCTAATAAAACATATGGCTTTCCTGGATATACGTGTATAAGTGTAAATAAAGAATTTTGTCACGGCATACCTTCTGAAAACCGTATTTTGAAAGATGGAGATTTAATAAACATCGATGTTTCAGCAGAATTAAACGGTTTTTGGGCGGATAATGGTTGTTCCTTTGTTTTAGGAAAAGATATTTATAACCACCAAAAATTAGTAGACGCGTCAAAAGAAATATTGCAAAAAACTTTGGATAATATTCGTGGTGGTGTTAAAATTGCTGATATAGGACATTTGATGGAAACTGAAGCCAAAAAGCGCGGATATAAAGTTATCAAAAACTTAGGTGGGCATGGTGTTGGAAAAAGTTTACACGAAGATCCAGATGAGTTACTAAACTATAGAAACCGTTTTGATCAACGTCGCTTCAAGAAAAATTCAGTTGTAGCGATAGAAACATTTATATCAACAAATTCAACATATGCTATCGAATTAAATGATGGTTGGACAATGATTGGCGACAAAGGAGGCTATATGGCACAACATGAACATACTATCTTAATTACTGACGGAAAACCAATTATTCTAACAGCAGACAATAAGATTTTCAATTAATACAAATCTTTAATCACTTGTTTAGCCCCATTAAACTCAAAAGACTCACCTACAGCCTTTCCTACAAGTACTTTTCCAATTGGTGAAGCTGTAGAAATACTAAATATTTTCTGATCTCCTACGCTTACTAAACCAATACTTGTTGCCAAAAAATAAATCGCTTTATCGGTTTGTATCACTGAGCCAAGACCAGCTTTGTTGCTTTCAACTTTTTGCGTTTTAATACGGTTCAATATTTCGGTATCTTGATTCAGAACTTTCAATTGTTGTTCATAACGATTCAAATCTTGTTGAATCATTTCACGGCTTGTCTCATACTTATCCCCTGCGCTACTTTTGGTATCATCATGTAGACTTTGATTAGCATCCTGAATTGCAAAATTTACCTGATCAATTTTTTGATTCAAGATTGAAAAACACGCCTCAACAATTTGTTCTTTATTCATAGCACAAAAATAAGTAAAGCGCCTATCATTCGATAGACGCTTCACAAAATACTTTAATTATAGATTATTTTAAAGCTTCTTTTAGTTCGTTAGCTTTTTTCTTAGTCTTATCTGCTGCATCCTTAGCGGCTGCTTCAGTTTTGTCAGCAGCATCCTTTGCAGCATCTCCTACTTTCTTAGCTCCGCTTTCGATTTTATCACCTGTTTTTTCAGCGGCATCCTCAGTTGCATCTACAGCATGATTAATACCATCTTTTGCTTTGTCAGCAGCATGTTGCATATCTGCTTTTGCCTTTTCCCAAACAGTTTCTGCATCAGCTAAAGTTTTACGAGCTGCAGCTTCAGCTTCTTTATCTCCTCTTTCAATTGCAGCATCCAGATCAGCTTTAGCTTGATTATAGTCTTCTTCTGCTTTATGATACGCATCATGTGCTGCATCGTTCAAGTGATCATGTGTGTGATCCACATGCTCTCCTACTGAAACTTCGCCGTCATTATTTCTATCTTTTGACGGATTATTATTACACGCAGTAAATGTTAAAGCTGCTGTTGCAACAGCTAATAATGCAATTTTTTTCATACTATTTAAGTTTAAAAATTTATTAACTGTTATTGTTTTACAATTCTTATGCCAAAGAATCTTTAACTATTTCGTGTAGATAGTACCTTTTGCGGCTTCCAAAGTGTTCTTTAATAGACCAACAATAGTCATCAAACCTACACCTCCTGGTACCGGAGTAATCCAAGATGCTTTTTTAGAAACTTCTTCAAAGTCAACGTCACCGTATAATTTGAAACCTGATTTTGTTTCTGTAGAGTTTTCTCTATTGATACCTACGTCAATGACGATAGCACCATCTTTTACCATATCAGCAGTAACGAAGTTCTTTTTACCGATAGCAGCTACAACGATGTCTCCACGCAATACTTCAGTTTTCAAATCTGCAGTACGGCTATGTGTTAAAGTCACGGTACAGTTACCTGGATTGCTATTGCGTGCCAATAAAATACTCATCGGCGAGCCCACTATATTACTACGACCAACGACTACAGCATGTTTACCAGATGTATCAATACCATAATGCTCCAACATCAGCATAATTCCATAAGGTGTCGCAGGAATAAAACATGGCAAATTACGTTGCATACGACCCAAGTTGATTGGGTGGAAACCATCAACATCCTTGCGATAATCAATAGCTTCGGTAATCTTATCAGGATCAATATGTTTTGGTAATGGCAATTGAACAATTAATCCATCAATGGTATCATCTTGATTGATTTCTTGAATTTTTGCGATTAATTCTTCTTCTGTAATATCAACGCCGTAACGAATATTAGTAGATTCAAAACCTACCAATTCACAGTTACGCATTTTACTTGCTACATATGTTTCGCTACCACCGTCATTACCTACTAAAATAGCAACCAAATGAGGCTTACGACCAGCTTTAGCCGTAAATTCTGCAGCTTCTTTCTTAATATCTTCTTTAATCTTAGCGGATACTTCTTTACCGTCTAATAATCTCATGCTTATATATTTTTATAGGTTGATCTACAAATTAATCTAATTTCAACACCGCCATAAACGCCGATTGAGGAATCTCTACGTTACCGACTTGACGCATACGTTTTTTACCTTTTTTCTGTTTCTCCAACAATTTACGCTTACGCGAAATATCACCACCATAACATTTAGCCGTTACATCTTTACGTAAAGCTGAAATAGTTTCACGCGCGATAATTTTCGCACCAATAGAAGCTTGTATACGAATTTCGAATTGTTGACGAGGTAAAAGTTCTTTTAATTTTTCACAGATTTTTTTACCAAAATCGTACGCATTACTACGGTGAATCAAGGATGACAATGCATCTACTGGCTCATCGTTCAAACGAATATCTAATTTCACCAAATCCGATTGCCTGTATCCAATCTGGTGGTAATCAAAAGATGCATAACCTTTAGAAATGGTTTTCAACTTATCATAGAAATCGAATACAATTTCACCCATCGGCATCTCGAACACCAATTCCACACGATCCGAAGTTAAGTATGATTGATTAATTATAGTACCACGTTTTTGGATACAAAGAGACATTACAGGACCAACGAAATCCGCTTTTGTAATGATGTTTGCTTTAATATATGGTTCTTCGATAGAATCCAATTTACTAGGATCTGGTAAATCCGAAGGGTTGTGAACAATGATTTCTTCGTTATCTTTTGTCAAATATGCTTTGTAAGAAACGTTGGGAACTGTGGTGATTACAGTCATATTGAACTCACGCTCCAAACGCTCTTGGATAATCTCCATATGCAGCATGCCCAAGAAACCACAACGGAAACCAAAACCTAAAGCCGCAGAAGATTCGGGTTCGAAAACCAACGAAGCATCATTCAATTGCAAACGGTGCATAGACTCACGCAATTCTTCGAAGTCTTCAGTATCTACTGGATAAATACCGGCAAATACCATTGGTTTTACCTCTTCAAAACCTTGGATAGCTTCTTTACACGGGTTATCTTTTGTAGTGATTGTATCTCCTACTTTTACTTCCCGTGCTTCTTTGATACCGGAGATGATATAACCTACGTCACCTGTTTTGATTACTTCTTTCGGTACTTGATTTAATTTCAATGTTCCTACTTCATCCGCAAAATATTCTTTGCCCGTAGCAACGAATTTTACCCTATCACCTTTACGAATCTCGCCATTTTCTACTTTGAAATACGCCATGATACCGCGAAACGAGTTGAACACCGAGTCAAAAATCAAAGCTTGCAATGGCGCATTTGGATCACCAACTGGTGCAGGTACACGCTCTACAATCGCTCTTAAAATATCAGGAATCCCCAAACCTGTTTTACCAGATGCTGGGATAATATCTTCACGTTTACCACCAATCAAATCAATGATTTGGTCTTTCACTTCTTCTGGCATTGCTCCAGGCAAGTCCATTTTATTTAGGATAGGAATGATTTCTAAATCATGCTCCATTGCCAAATAAAGGTTCGAAATAGTTTGCGCCTGAATACCTTGCGAAGCATCCACGATTAATAATGCACCTTCACACGCCGCGATTGAACGAGATACTTCATAAGAGAAATCCACGTGTCCTGGCGTATCGATCAAATTCAAAGTATATTTTTCACCATCTTGAATATAATCCATTTGAATAGCGTGCGATTTGATGGTGATACCACGCTCACGTTCCAAATCCATATTATCCAAAAGTTGAGCTTGTGCTTCTCTTTGCGAAATTGTGTTGGTGTATTCTAATAATCTATCCGCCAAGGTACTTTTACCGTGGTCAATGTGTGCTATAATACAAAAATTACGTATATGCTTCATACAGGTTTTATGCCTTCAAATTAAAAAGCAAATATACTGTATTTATATCAAGAAATATGCACTAAAATGAGCTGTACAAAGAGTTTTTTACAGCAAAAGAAAAGGGTTATCGATGTTCAATCAATAACCCTCAACTATATAGAATGTTTGGTATTACAATTTACTGTTTACGTCAATAGCATTCAATTCCGCGAAAGCTTGTTTTAAGCGCTCAACGAAAGCTTCCTCTCCTTTGCGTAACCATACACGAGGATCGTAGTATTTTTTGTTAGGTGAATCTTCACCTTCAGGATTACCAATTTGACTTTGTAAGTAATCGTGGTTTTTAGCTTCGTAAGCACGAACACCATCCCACATAGCCCATTGCATATCTGTATCGATGTTCATTTTGATAGCGCCGTAAGAGATAGCTTCAGCGATTTCTTCTGGAGAAGAACCCGAACCACCGTGGAATACGAAGTTTACTGGTTTTTCAGCTTCTAAATTAAATTTCTCACGAATGTACTCTTGAGAGTTGTGTAAGATAACTGGTTGTAATTTCACGTTACCTGGTTTGTATACACCATGTACGTTACCAAAAGCAGCAGCTACTGTGAATTTATCAGATACTTTAGATAATTCTTCATAAGCGTACGCTACTTCTTCAGGTTGAGTGTATAATTTAGAGCTATCAACATCTGAGTTGTCTACGCCGTCTTCTTCACCACCAGTCACACCCAATTCGATTTCTACAGTCATACCTAGTGGTTTCATACGAGCTAAGTATTTAGCAGAGATTTCGATATTTTCTTCGATAGGCTCTTCTGATAAATCCAACATGTGCGAAGAGAATAAAGGCTTACCGTTTTGTGCAAAGAATTTTTCACCAGCATCTAATAAACCATCGATCCAAGGAAGTAATTTTTTAGCAGCGTGATCCGTATGCAAGATTACTGCAACACCATAATGCTCAGCTAATAAATGAACATGTTGAGCAGCTGAAACAGCACCCAAGATACATGCTTTTAATCCATCGTTATTTAATGTTTTACCAGCATAAAATTGTGCACCACCATTAGACAATTGCACGATAACTGGAGAGTTAACAGCTTTTGCTGTTTCTAGAACTGCATTAATAGAGTTAGTACCTATTACGTTTACAGCAGGTAAAGCAAATTTGTGTTTTTTAGCAATTTCAAATAACTCTTGAACTTGATCACCTGTCAAAACACCTTTATAATCTTTTAGGCTCATTTTTGTATTATTTTTAATGAAGTTATAAAAATATAATTAATTTATCATTAAAAAAAATAATAGTGTAAAAAATACACTATGAAAATGAATTTTTTATAAAATTATCCTAATCCTTCTTCTTTCTAACATTATGAAATAGAAACATATAGCCATCTAAAATTATTGAATATGACTAAACCTATGAAAACCATATCTCGAGATTTTTCAATATAAATGATATAAGTTTACCTATTTTTAACAACCTAAGAATTGAAATAATACTTACTTTTATAGTAATATATTAAGAGCTAAAACGAATAAATATGTTAAACGTCTACGGAATCAAGAATTGTAACACAGTAAAAAAAGCTTTGGATTGGCTGAATGAAAACCAGATCGCTTATACTTTCCACGATTATAAAAAAGAACCCGCTCAAGATTCAAAACTAATGGAATGGCAAAAGCTAACGTCTTGGGAAAATTTAGTAAATAAAAAAGGAACTACTTGGAAAAAGCTTTCTGCAGAACAGCAAGCTGCTGTAGTAGATGAAAAATCTGCCCGTGAAGTTTTATTAAGTAACAACAGTATGATTAAACGTCCAGTTATCGAATTGGAAAATGATATCATATTGGGATTTGATGAAGAAACCTATAAACAAAAATTATCTAATTTATGATAAAGAATATATCTAACTGCCTTTTACTAAGTCTTGCATTATTATCTTCGCAAACTTTAGTAGCACAACAACCGAAAAGCGATTACAATTATAGCGAAGCTTTTGGTCCTAATTTTTATACTTCTAATGGAACAGAATATCGTTCTGCAAGCGGAAAACCCGGCCCACAATATTGGCAGAATGCTGCCAGCTACGACATCAAAGCTACTTTGGATGATAAACAAGATAAAATAAAAGGTTCTTTAACAATAACGTATACCAATAATAGTCCAGAAGCTTTGGACTTTGTCTGGTTTCAGTTAGATCAAAATCTTTTTAATTCCCAGTCACGTGGACAAGCGACTATTCCTTTGACAGAAAGCCGTTACGGAAGTGCCAGTAGCACTTTTGACGGTGGTTATAAATTATCAAATGTCAAAATCAATAATGCAACAACTACGGATTATGTAATTACCGATACGAGAATGCGTATTAATTTACCGAAATCTTTAGAAGCTAAAGGTGGTAAAATCACCTTTGCTATGGATTTTGAATTTTCTATTCCAGAATATGGCGCGGACAGAACAGGTATTTTACCAACAAAAAACGGGAAGATATATGCTATCGCACAATGGTATCCACGTGTAGCGGTATTCGATGATGTTTTAGGTTGGAATACGCATCCGTATACTGGACCAGGTGAATTTTATTTAGAATTTGGTGATTTTAATGTAGAAATTACTGCGCCTGCTAATCATATTGTGGCATTAGGTGGTGAGTTATTGAATCCTGCAGAAGTATGGACTGCTACGCAACTATCCCGCTATAATGAAGCGAAAAAATCAGACAAAACAGTCATGATTCGTTCATTAGCAGAAGTAACAGATAAGAATTCTCGACCGAATAAAAAGGAACTTACATGGAAGTATCGTTTAGAAAATGCGCATGACGTAGCTTGGACTGCTTCTACATCATTCATCGTAGATGGTGCAAAGATTAATCTTCCTTCCGGAAAAACAAGTTTAGCACTTTCCCTATATCCAGAAGAAAGCAATGGCAAAAATGGATGGGAACGCTCTACAGAATACACAAAAGCTTCTATTGAGCATTATTCCACCAAATGGTTTGAATACCCTTATCCTGTTGCCGTAAATGTCGCTTCTAATGTTGGCGGTATGGAGTATCCAGGATTATCTTTCTGTGGTTATAAAGCTAAAGGCGGAGACTTATGGGGCGTAACAGATCATGAATTTGGTCACAACTGGTTTCCGATGATTGTGGGTAGCAACGAAAGATTACACGCGTGGATGGATGAAGGCTTTAATACGTTTATCAATGAGATTTCTACAGCGCATTTTAATAAAGGCGAATACAACAGATCTTTCGGAAGTAAGAATAGTTTAACTCAAGCCACATTCAATCCTTCATTAGAACCTGTGATGAATTCTCCTCAAACGATGAGAGAAAGAAACATAGGTATATTAGCGTATTACAAACCAGCATATGCCTTGCGATTATTGCGCGAAGAAATTATAGGTCCTGAGCGTTTCGATGTTGCTTTCCGCAAATACATAGAATATTGGGCTTACAAACACCCCACTCCAACGGACTTTTTCCGTACTATCGAAAATGAAACAGGCGAAAATTTAAATTGGTTTTGGAGAGGAATGTTCCAAAATAACTGGCAAATGGATCAAGGCATTTCAGAGGTTCGTTATGTAGAGTTGGATGAAAAGAAAGGCGCATTGGTTACCGTACAAAATTTAGGTAAACTTCCAATGCCAATTGAAGTGGAAGCTACTACAGAAAGTGGACAGAAAGTAACGACTAAACTTCCTGTAGAAATCTGGGAAAGGAATAAAGTCTGGACATTCAAGTTGAATACTACAGAAAAACTTACTTCTGTAAGATTAGATCCACGTAATGTTTATCCCGACATTAATCCAGAAAACAATACTTGGAGAGCCAAATAAATGATTAAATATATTATTATAACAGTTCTTACTGCGATATCGAGCTTTGCTCAAGCGCAGCACATTAATGGCTTTATCTACGATTTAGTTAGCAGCCAACCCTTGAATAATGTAGAAATAAAAAACCTACGTACCAATGAAATTGCCAATTCCAACCGAGACGGCTCTTTCAAAATTGCGGGCGAAGTAAATGATTATTTGGGCGTTCAAATTTTAGGCTATAATCCAGATACTATCTTCTATTATGACGAAGCGGTTCGTCGAATTTATTTGAATAAAGACGAAAACATCCTTCATATTGACGAGGTTTTAGTCAAGAGAATGACGGACAATGTGCTCGCACAAGAACTAGAAAAGGCAAAAAATGCAGGAAAAATTGTAGAAGTTCCCAGAAATCAAGGTGGAGTAAAAATATCACCGTCTCGCCTTTTAGGGCGTGAAGCAAAAAATGCGCGTCGAAGCGTTGATATACTCTACGAAGAATTTCAAGCCAGAAAGATCGATCGCAAATTTACCAAGCATCTAATTGGATCATTGCTACCATTAAATGATGCCGATATAGCCTTATTTCGAGAACGATTTAGACCTACGGTAGAGTTCATTGAAAACTCCAGCCCTGAAGATCTAAAAGTTTATATTATAGAAAGTTATACCACATTTAAAAAAATAAAATAAGTAAGAGCGAATCGATTGATTCGCTCTTACTTTTTAACAACTTTTTTAAGTAAATACTCAAACACTTCTTGATAGGGTAAAGTTATAATCGTAAATTGACTTAAATCACACTAACCCTAGAATGGAATTTTTAATTAAAATATTAATCTATATCCATGCCTTCTTTGGTGGATTAGGATTGCTATCGGGTGTAGCAAGTCTATATGTTAGAAAAGAAAGAACAAAACACCGAAACTCCGGTCAAATATTTTCCTTTTCTATGCTGATTAGTTCAGGACTATCTTTAGTCATTGCCATACTCCCCAATCATCAAAATACTTTTCTTTTTTTAATCGGACTCTTTACCATTTATTTGATATTATCTGGAAATCGCGCTTTATCATTTAGAGATTCTAATAAATTGTCGGCTAATACAACCGATAAAGTTATCTCTGGAAGTATGTTTCTTATTGCGCTAATAATGCTAATTGTCGCGACTTTCAAATGGATAGCTGAACACGAAGATGCTATATTTTTCTTATTCTTTGGAGCGATAGGCTTATTCTTGGGAATAAATGATTTTAGAAATTACAAATTTTACAGATTCCAAAAAATTGCTTGGTTGAAAAGTCACATTGGTCGCATGATAGGAGCTTTAATAGCAGCTTTTACGGCATTTCTAGTAACAGGGTTACAACGAAATGATATAATCTTTTGGATTACTCCTACTTTTATTGGTATTATCATCATTACTTATTGGACAAAAAAAGTAAGAAAAAGAGGTTTTATAAAAGAAGTTTATAAAATCAAATTTTGTCATTCGATTTTTGATTTTATTTGTGATCTATTAAGTAAAAATAATGTAGCTTGCACGCCAATTATTACGTCATAATCACACTTACACACCTTTACTAATGGAAACATTTATAAAAACATTAATTTATATCCACGCTTTTTTAGGGGGATTAGGACTGTTATCTGGACTTTCAAGCGTATATTTTCGAAAGGGAAATACTTCACACAAAGAATCTGGTAAAATATTCAGTGCAGCTATGATCAGCAGTTCTCTTATTTCGTTGATAATTGCGCGGTTGCCGAATCACGAAAACACCTTTTTATTTCTAATTGGCTTATTCACTATCTATATGATTTTAGCAGGTAATCGTGCGCTCACATTTAAAAGCAAAGAGAAATCCGCCGCAGATACATTGGACAAAATCATCTCGGGGTCAATGTTATTCATCAGTATCATCATGCTTGGATTGGGTGTATTGGGAATCCTACAGAAAATAGAAGGTTCTATATTGTATGTATTCTTTGCGCGATTTGGCTTATTTATGAGCGTAAATGATTTTAAATATTTCAAAAGATTAACTACGAAAAACATAGCCTATCTGAAAAGCCATATTGGTCGAATGGTAGGTGCATTAATTGCTTCCTTTACCGCTTTCCTTGTCGCGGGGTTACACTTTAATGAAACCATTTACTGGATGGCGCCAACAGTTTTAGGAACAGTTTATATAATTTACTGGATTAAAAAAGTTGATAAGCATAAAGTTTCCACTATAAAATAAGAAAAGGCGAATCGTAAGATTCGCCTTTTCTTATTTTATGGTTTTCTATATGAAATTTATCTCGCCAAAAAATTGGGGTTGGTGAAAGTTTGGTTTGGGTAAATCGATAGTACTCCAGGCTAAGAAGTGTGGTTGCGGAAGACCATCCCCACATTTATAAAAGTTTGCATGATACGTCTGACCTTCCAACGAAACTGCATTAAAAAGTGAGGTTGGAATCACCAAATAACTCTCCCACTCTTTACTACCTTTAATATTTTTCACTTGAATGTACGTATCCACTAATTCTATTTGCGCTGCAGATAAACGTGTTCTTTCTGACTTTACTGCCGATCCGTATCCTATCAAACCTGTACCCAATGCGTTGAATTCAAAATTGTAGTAGGTCTCTTTACCATCTAAGGAAAGAAAAAATTCCACACAGCTATCTTCCCATACATTTTCATTTGGTCGAATGTAAGAAGCTTTCACAAACTCTTCTTTCACATCGTAATGTATAAATATATGCTCTTTATCGTAAGCAATCTGAAACTTCACATCAGGTTGATATGGATATTCGTTAGCCCATGGAGCCTGATCGATAGCATGCCATTCCAATTCCTTGAAAACAAATTTTAAGGATTCCATCGTAATGGAGGGAATGTGAATTTTAGGTACTTCTAATGAACTCATTTACTAATTGATAGATAGTGTATTTTTCAAAATATCCTTCAGTACCGTTTCGTGTTGCTCCAATTCCTGAACGAGCTTTATTTGAGCACGAGTACGTACTAAATTGTGGTCAAGATAATGAATTTTGTAGTATAAATCACCATCTATATAATCAGTCAAGAAACGAACTGCCTGCATATAAGGCAATAATAACACCCCATAAAATAAAGATTCTATTTCCTCTTCGGTTAAAAATTCAGCGGCTTCTGCCAAATAACCTTCTGTATAAGCTTGAAACAATGGAATATTTAAAACTATTTTAGATAGGTCTTTTTCATCCTCAGCGGCTGAATTGATAATCGTGCGTATCGCATCACCAAAATCATAAGCTACATAACCTGGCATTACCGTATCCAGGTCAATCACACATTGTACATTATCATTCTCATCCAATAATACATTATTGAATTTGGTATCATTGTGCGTAATACGTAAAGGCAATTCACCATTTTCGGCCATGTGCAAAACGGTAAGCATGCGATTTTCACGCGAGTTGATATAGTCTAATATATCTTTTACCTCATCTAGTCGATTAGCTTTATTTTCACGAATCGCATTTTTAAGATTATTCAATCTAAAATCAATATTGTGGAAATTTGGCAATATCTCTACAATTTTACGCGCATCTAGCGTAGATAATTGTTTTTGAAATTGTCCAAAAGCTCGCCCACCAGAGTAAGCTTGCTGATAAGTTTCTACGATATCGTAGCTTTTAACATTGTCTAACAATATAAATACTCTCCAATATTGACCATCCTGGTCTTTGTGGTAAAGCTTGCTGTCCTTGCAAGGAATAATCGTCAAAGTATGTTTTGTTACATCCTCCACACTACCTGCCATCACATTTTTCAAATGATCGGTGACCAATTGAATATTTTGCATCAATCCATCAATATTAGGAAATATATGGTGGTTAATCTTTTGCAATAAATAGGAAGTATCGGCATTATCTATGCGCACTCGAAATGTATCGTTAATATGGCCGGAACCAAATTTTTCGATACTTACGATTTCGCCAGAAATATCAAATTGAGAAACTACATTTTTGAGCTCAAAATAAACGTCATTGGTTAAATTCATGCACTTGATTTTCAAAATAATGACCAATATCAATAATTCATTGTATTAAATAAAGCTTTTTTTTATATCAAACGTTTGCACCATTTTCTTTCAGAATGGAATCATTTATCCTGATTTAATTTATTATATTCGTAATGAAGATTTTTATTTAATATATGATAACAGAAATAGTCGTCATTTTGGTGCTTATGGTACTTAATGGTATTTTGTCCGCCTCCGAAATCGCCATAGTATCCAGTAGAAAAGCACGATTACAATCCATAAGTGATGAAAATGCGGGCGCAAAAAGAGCCTTAAAACTTAAAGATGACCCCAATCAATTCTTATCTACCGTTCAAATAGGTATTACCTTAATTGGTATTTTAACTGGTTTTTTCTCTGGGGGCTCTATTTCAACTTACATCGCTGAACACCTGAAATCGATTCCTTCATTAGCTCCATATAGCGACACGCTTTCCGTAGGTATAGTTGTATTAATAATTACCTATATGTCCTTGGTTATTGGCGAACTGGTGCCCAAAAGAATTGGGATGGCTATACCAGAAAAATATGCTTCGCTCATCTCCAGACCAATGGACATCCTGAGCAAAATTGTAAAGCCGTTTG
Source organism: Sphingobacterium sp. SGL-16 (assembly GCF_011043515.1). Classification (NCBI taxonomy): domain Bacteria; kingdom Pseudomonadati; phylum Bacteroidota; class Sphingobacteriia; order Sphingobacteriales; family Sphingobacteriaceae; genus Sphingobacterium; species Sphingobacterium sp. SGL-16. The sequence continues at coordinate 172,184 of NZ_JAAKGQ010000002.1, forward strand.
TTTGGTCATTATCTGTTTCGACTGATTTTATTGTTAAATTATTAAATATCAAAACTTCCAGCAATGCGGTAACAGAGGAAGAAATTAAAGCTTTAGTCGATGAAGGAGTGACTAGTGGCGTTATTGAAGGCTTTGAACATGATTTGGTAGATCGCTTGTTGACTATTGGCGATAAGCGCGCTTTGAATATTATGGTTCACCGCAATGATATTACATACTTGGATATTCAGGATTCCTTTGAGGAGATGCGGAAATATATTCTTAAGTCCAATCATACAGAGTACCCAGTCTGCGACGGACATTTTGATAATATGAAAGGTATTATTTCGGTGAAAGATTTATTGAAAGCCTTTTTATTGAATGATCATCCAGATATCGAAAAATTAATCCAGCCTATTCCATTTGTGAATGAAAACAGCGGAATATATTCTGTGTTGGAGATATTAAAAAGCAGCAGAGTGACACAAGCTGTTGTAATTGATGAGTACGGAACACCTCAAGGTATTATTACATTAAAAGATATCCTCGGAAATCTAGTTGGAACTTTCGATGAAGAAGCGAAAGAAAGTAAATCAAAATTGGTTCGTTTGCGCGAAGATGGCTCATACATCATAGATGGACGTTGTCAGCTTGATGATTTCTTCGAAAAATTTGAAATCCACCTAAGCGAAGATGACGAAGATGAAATTTCAAATATAACGACTGTCGGAGGACTGGTATTCCTTTATTTGGATCATATCCCTGCCGAAGGAGAATCCATCACCTACAAAGGTTACCATTTGGAAGTCATCGACATGGATGGCAACCGAATAGACAAGGTGGCGATGACAAAAATCAAATCACTAAATTCTGATATTACGGATAATATCGATTAGGCAGCATATTGCTGAATAATCGATATTAGATCTGATCTGGTTAATAGACCGCTTTGCCGCCACACCTGTTGACCAGATTTATATAATATCAAAGTCGGAACACCTTGCACCGAAAAACTTCTTGCCAAAGCATTGTTCTTATCCACATCAATTTTAATCACACTTAATCCTTCACCAAAGTGTTCTTTCACTTCTTTGAGAATGGGCGCTAATGTCTGACAAGGTCCACACCATTCTGCTGAAAAATCCACTAAAACCAAATTATTTTTCTCAATCAACTCTTTAAAACTTGCCATAACTTTTCTTTATTAATTAAAAGGGATACTCAATTTTTCCAAGTCTTCTACATCCAAATGATACATATTGAGATCCACAAAACCTTTAATTCCTTTAACGCTGCCTTTTTCCGAAAATTGCCAAATATCCCAATGTGCTTTAGGCGACTCTACCCAAAAATTATAATTAGCAATCCAAAGCTTGTAATCTTTAAATTCTTTCTCTAAGAAATCAGTAAAATAACTATCTCCTGAATATACAATAGGCTTGACTTTGTAATGCGCTTCTACCCGATCCAACCATCTTTTCAAACCTACACGCAGACTATCCATCGATTGCCTTCGCGGACGCTCTTCAATATCTAGAACAGGTGGAAGATCGCCCGGTTTTAATTTTACTGTTTTAATAAAATTATTAGCTTGTTTGATGGAATTTTCATTTGGCCTAAAATAATGATAAGCACCGCGCAGTTTATTAATGCGCTGTACAGCAGACCAATTTTGATCAAATTTACTATCCTTCCCTTTCTCTCCCATCGTGGCTCTTACAAAAACAAAATCTATAGGAAATTCTTCATTGATCAGACTTACAGAATCCCACAAAATCTTCCCTTGATATTGACTAATATCAATCCCAAAAGATTTATCCGAATGAGAATTCATCAATAATATATTACGCGCATCATGTTTACTCTTTTCAGAATCTCCTTTCTTGATTTCCTTATCAAAAAGTACGTGATAATAATACTTAACACTATGCCGGTAATTCCATATGGCAATCAAAACTATTACAGCAAATGGTATAGCAACGCTCCATATCAAATACCGCCTTCTCTCCTCTGCAGCTGATACAACATTTTTCTTGCTCCTTTTCTGATATTTCGCCATATTGCGACTAAAATAAGTTATTTCAAAATCTATATCAACTATAATTAATGAAAGTTTATAACCCGAAAGATTGGTTTCATACCATAAAACATTTGTTGAAATCTGATCATTCGAAAAAGATCTTCCCTATACTTTTACTTGTTTCTGCCTTTTCTTGGGGCGTAGCTTATCTCGAACTCGAATACCTCAATTTATCCGATAAAAGTTGGGTTAAAAATATCACCACCGTACATAATCTACTGGGATTTGTGCTTTCGTTAATTTTGGTTTTCCGTACCAATACCGCGTATGACAGGTGGTGGGAAGCACGCAAACAATGGGGAGCTTTGACGAACATAAGCCGTACCTTGAGTATAAAACTAAATGCTATGCTGCCCGTAGATGATAAAGTCAACCGTAATTTCTTCCGAAAATCCATACCGCTTTTTGCTGAGACATTATTTAGCTTCTTGAGGTCGGATTACACCAAATTTATGTTGGACGAAAAAGATCATCCTGAATTAGCTGATTTGGATGACAAAAAGCATGGACCTAATCAAGTAGCTTCCCTAATATTTAAAAAGGTGAATGCATTATATACAGAAAACAAAATTACGGGCGACCAGCTTCGAATCTTACATGAAGATATCACAGGGATGACGAATGTCTGTGGAGCATGTGAACGCATCAAAAATACGCCTATTCCCATTGCTTACAGTTCATTTATCAAGATATTTATTATCATTTATTCTATCACTCTTCCTGTAGGATATGTTTTCTCTATGGGTTATTTCGTAACGTTGGCGGTTCCGTTTATTTTCTATGTACTAATAACGATAGAAATGATAGGCGAATCCATTGAAGAACCTTTTGGTTTGGACTCTGACGATCTTCCAATAGATAAAATAGCAAATAATATCCGTAAGCATTGCCGCGAAATTCTTGCTCAATAGCCTCAAAAAGTGAATTTTTCTAGGAGAAAATAAAATAATTCACCTCATTTTCAAGGCATAAGCCTATTGTCGCAAAATAAGTTTTGTAGATCTAGTTAGAATTTCTACTTTTGTGGCGGAGAGTTGGCAGAGTGGTCGAATGCGGCGGTCTTGAAAACCGTTAACTGTCACAGGTTCGGGGGTTCGAATCCCTCACTCTCCGCAGAAAAAGCTTCATCAAAAGATGGAGCTTTTTGCATTTATAGCCTCAACAAGAACTCAAATCGGATCATACGGAAAGTTTGGGGGGGTAAAGATTTTTAAGCATACAATTTCATCACTCTGTATAGGAAGAATGTTGTATCCCTTACGCCACGAAAGACACTCCTGAAAGCTTTGAGTTTTGT
>NZ_JAAKGQ010000020.1:0-63815 GCF_011043515.1 Sphingobacterium sp. SGL-16
ATGAAGCATCTCCTGATACTATTCGTGAGTATATTCTCAATCAGGGTGAGTCGCTTACATCCCACAGGCTAAAGACCTGTGGGTTTTACGCTCCGTTTTATAAATTTTATCCCTCTAGAAATATTCTAGAGGGATTTTTTTATGAATTATGAAAGATGAGACGAGCGATAGTTTTCAATCTCTTCAATAGATTGTACAAGAGGAGGACCCAATACACGGTAACCATCTGCTATTATCAAATAATTATCTTCGAGGCGAATACCTCCAAAATTTTTATATGCTTCTAACTTATCGTAATTAATAAATTCGGATAGTTTTCGCTCAGATGCCCACATATCTATTAGCGTAGGAATAAAGTAAATTCCAGGTTCTACAGTCAGCACATTACCTACTTCTAGTTTCTTCGCCAAGCGCAAAGATTTCCATCCGAATGTTTGGGTATCCTTTGGTTCTTCTGTAGTGTAGCCAACATATTGTTCTCCTAAGTCTTCCATATCATGGACATCCAATCCCATCATATGCCCCGTTCCACATTGAAAAAACAGGGTAAAAGCGTTAGCTTGTACAGCATCTTCTATATTCCCTTTGACAAGACCCAAATCTTTTAAACCTTCCATTAAAGTAGTTACCGAACGAAGATGTACATCGCGGAATTTTATTTGAGGAGAAAGTATACTACTAGCAGAATTAATGGCTTGATGTACGATGTTATAAATATCGCGTTGAGCATTTGAAAACGTACCTGCTACCGGATAGGAACGAGTCAAATCCGCGGCATAACCCTTTTCTGTTTCGCATCCGGAATCATTGAGAATCATGTCACCCAATGAAACAACATGATGACTATGCAAGTTGTGTAGTATTTCACCATGCTTAGTCACAATTGGAGGATAAGCAAATGTGCATCCTTGATCTTCTGCATAATGACGCATTGCATTGATGATTTCATATTCTTTCATACCTGCTTGGGTAATACGCATTGCTAACTTATGCATCTCGACAGTCGTAGTCAACGCTTTTTCAATCTCTTGAATTTCTTGTTCTTCTTTGATAGCGCGTTGCTGTACAACAGCTTTTATAAAAGATACCGAGGGTTGAAGATTGTTAATCGGTTGTTGCGTTAATTCGGAAAGTAGAATCTTATTATATGCCTGGTAAGGCGGTAGATAATGAATGGTGCGATTTTGCGCAATAGCTTTCTGAAAGTAAGTATGAATTTCTTTGCTTGGAAGAATTTTCTGTACACCCGACTTAGTAGCTTTTTCGTGCAAAGACTCTAATCTACCGGTCCACACAATATCATCTATACTCGCTTCATCACCGAATATAATCGTTTCATTGGCATCTAAATCAATTGCTCCACATATACCAGCAGCTTTTATTCCAAAATAATATAGAAAAGTGCTGTCCTGTCTGAAGGGATAGCAGTTGTGCTCAAAATTAATAGGATTCTCCTTGTTCGTTAAGAACAAAAGAATCCCTTTGGTATTGATATTTTGTATTAATTGTTGTCTGCGTTGTATATAAGTTTCAGCTGAAAACATAATTTAAATCTTTTTTAGTTTAATCGACGAAGTTCCTTTAGGAATAAGATATCTGCCACTGGAATTTTTACTATAACTTTCCACTTTATAGCCACTTTCTTGGTTCAAAGATAAAATTATGTTGTCGATTTCTATATTGTTTACCGTACTGTTAAATGTTAAAGTAACATCTTTGGTTTTCTCATCATAAATGAATTTGTTGATCTCACCAACCTCAGTCGTCACCCACAGATTTTCTTCGGCTAAGAATACTCTGGCTTGTGAAGAGGTGGTCACTTCCACTGATATGTTATGCTGTTGCTGGGTTAAGTTTCCGGAAAATGCTAACCATCCAAATTCAGGGTGTTTGACAATATAAGTGCCTGAATTCACCGCATAGCCGTAAAATCCACTACCATAATCTCCAGAAATGCCATCATTGGCTAAGGTAGAAGGATAGGAGTGGAAAGCAGCTGGGCCAAAACCATCCTCAGTAACATTAGCTAATGCGCCCATCATTCCAGCATGACCTACACGTAATAAATAAAAATCGTTCGGATTATTTCTGTATTCATGCAGAACAGGAATGGAATTTAATGCCGAGCCATAATGATGCAACTGGCGCTCGATACGGGATAACTTGCCTCCATACACAAAATCCCAATAGCGTCGTGCACTTCCATTATATCCCCAATGTGGCACTGTAGGCATGTAGGCTAAAATGGCATTTAAGGTTACCAAAGCTTTGTCATTAAATCCAAAATATTTGGACCACATATAGACTTCCTCCTGACCTGTAGAATCCCAAGGCATTTCGCTTCCGAAAGGGTAATTTAAGGTACGCCAATGCTCCGCTCTTTTGCGCATAGTGGATTCCAAATGATTAGCTTCAGTGGTTAATCCCTCTTTTTTCAAATCCTGGAGAATAAATAAAAATACACTTCCTTCCATCTGTCCGAATTGGGCATAATAAGGGGCTTTTTCAACCATAGCAATGGCTGTATGGTACGCGCGTCTTAAATAATTGGACCAACCTTCTTCGGTTACTAGATTCGTATAATTTCTGCTCAGTTTATATAATACCCAATGTGCGGCAGCAACATGCGGATAATTATACGAACGTCCGATATTATCAGCTTCTTTTTTAGGCCATGCAGACCAAGTTTTATAATTGATATCTGCACTGTACGTTCCTGCAGGCATAGAATCAGGCTCATAGTAGAATAAACTTTTTACTACGCCATATTTATTTTTGCCCTCTTTATGTTGTATTCTACCGTACATTGTTTCATTGGCAAAACGTTTAAGTTTGTTGATTTCTTCAGGCTGCGGTTGTAGCAATTGCTTCATAATCGCGGCTAACCAACTCGCGGCACCGGCTTCGTCACTTAAACCTGCGTACCAGGCGCGTTTTTCCTGTGTGATATGCGATTTAGTTTCGTAATCGTAAGATATAACGGAAGGTGATCTTCCAAATAAATCATTTGGATTCTCATACCATTGTACCGTAGTCAAGAAATGACCTAAATCTTTGACCACATCTTTTTCCGCTTTGATTACTTTGTAATGAACGGTTTGCAAGCTACCATCTTCATAAGTAATATCTACTCGAGCGCGTCCCCACTTTTTACCTTTTACCGTATAATTAGCCCATTTATTAGCAGTATTTTGTTCTTTGCGTAGTTCTATTGCGTCTGCTGGATAAGACTGTATTTTTTTGATCGCTTTTGTGGATTTCACAAATAATTTGGCGGTATTGTTGATCGGCAATACATATCCCGAGACACCAACGGCTACGGGTCTTTGTTGGCGGATTAATTCATTTTCAATCTGTTTGATACTAGGAGCAAGCACAAAACGTACCGCAAAGGATTTACTTTGTCCCGGCTTTAAAATGGTTGATGTGGGCGTATTCCACTGTTCTACACCTTTCCACTCGGTCTCCGCATAAGCTTTGCTGTGGATTACCCATTCGTGAAAACCTTCAAACGTAATACTTCGTGGGGTAGGGTCCGAATTCAAAGGGTTATAAGCCTCAAACCCCGCATTTTCATAAGGCAATACCAATAAACTTGGCCCATTGCCATGTAATCTGTTGACTTGTAGATAACCAGCATCTTTCCCGATGTACGGATCAAAAAACACATTGTCCATGTGCGCCGTATCGAGATTTTTCCAATCCAAATTATTGTTGAAGATCATAGGAATTCCTAAAGCTCCAATCTCATATTTGGATTTTGTCGTATTTTTTATTTCGAATTTCAACACCAAATCGCCATTGATATTTTGCCAATAACGATTCACTTGTAGTGGAATATCGCCTAAGGCTGCAGAAATATTGGCCGCCACAAGAGACTTTTTATCGATGATGGGCTTTACATCTACTCTTTTGGTAGATGAGGAATAATTCTTCCAATCCGAGCTTCCAACTGGCTTGATACTGATGTTTAAATCACCCAAATGGAAGAACTTATCTCTGTCCCGTTTATTCAACAGCTCATCGGGTGTATAATCAAATTTGCTGTCCGTTTTTAACTTCAGACTTGCCACAGTTTGAGAAGAATTAAGTATAGATAGATTGAAGTTCGTAAGCTTAAAATCTTTTGATCCTTTATCGATTCCTAGTGTTGCAGGCTGTTTTTTGACTTCTTCCCAAAAGGGATTTTGTGTAAATCCCATTTTCGGATTGACCAAAGCAAAAAAGGAAAAAGCGAGGTATAGTATAGATGTTCTTTTCATATGCTTAGTTGTTGATGAATTAAATATCTTAAAGTAAATTGGTGTTCTTAGTTAAGAGAGTTCAGTAAGATGTAGAAGAATCTTTCTCTGTTACAAAGATGTCTGTAAAAAGCGCATTTCAATTACTGAATATTATCTCATTCTACTTTATTTTTAGCCTGTTACATTTTTTTGTTGTGTATTTGAGTTTAGAATATTTAAATTTAAGCAAACGTCTAACCTAATTAATAAACCATGAAAGCGTTGCATTATAATTTAAACATCCCGAATGATCGGACTATTTTCGTTCGCGAGGAGATATTGGATTCATTTTATCCGCACTTTCATAAGCATCCCGAATATCAGTTGGTGTGGGTAGCCGAGGGGAGTGGAAAGCTTATTGTGGATAATAATATGCATGAGTTTGAGTGTGGTGAAGTCTTTCTAATAGGTGCCAATCAACCGCATGTATTCAAAGGAGATAAACTGCCTTTACATGTCCGTACGGTGTCCGTATTTTTCAATTTGAAAGGCTCGTTGGAGTATATTTTTAACCTGCCCGAATTAAAAAGTCTTCAAAATTTTCTGACGAATTACAGCAATGGATTTCGTGTGCCCAAACATTTTCTTGAAGATGTTTGCAATAAGATTGAGGTCCTGCAAAACTCTGATGGGGCGGATAGACTAATCAATTTTATTTATCTATTGAAACTGCTGAATACCATTTCTAAAGATGTATCTCCTCTGTCTGGTGCGATTATCAAGGAAATAAATGATGTGGCTTCGATACGTATTGTAAGTCTATGTACGTACATCAAAAATAACTTCCGCAAGGACCTAAACCTAAATGACATTGCTGAAAAGGCTAATTTAACCCCTCAAGCTTTTTGTCGCTATTTTAAAAAATGCACGGGTAAGACATTTGTTTGCTACCTCAATGAACTACGTGTGAGCGAAGCGTGTAGATTATTGGTAAATGAGCGCTACGATTGTATTTCGATGATTGCCTATAACAGCGGCTTTAATAGCATAACCAATTTCAATAGAGTGTTTAGATCTATCACAGGTTTATCCCCTAAAGAATACGTATTGCGTTACCAAAGTTCCATTAATCAATAAGCATATATAAACAAGTTAATTAATGGTTGCTATTTGTCAATAGGTGGTTAGGGTTTGCTTTCGTTAATAAATACTTTTGAGAGTAAGTTATTAATTTAAAATTAGATATGGCAAATTTAAATTGGGAAGGAATTTATCCCGCAGTTTTAACACCTTTTGACGAACAGTATAATATAGACTTTGCGATGTTTGCAAAGAACACCGAAGCGCAAATCGAAGCGGGGGTGCATGGGATTATTCTTGCTGGATCTTTAGGTGAAGCAAGTGCTCTATCTCAAGAGGAGAAGTTTTTGCTGTTAGAAAAAGCTTTGGAAATCGTAAATGGCAGGATTCCTGTTATTCTTAATTTGACAGAGAATACCACTAAAGATGCGGTAGAATTTGCACAAAAAGCAGAAAAATTAGGTGCAGATGGATTAATGGTATTGCCTCCAATGCGTTACAGAGCTGATGATCGTGAAGTAGTAGCCTTTTTCAAAGCTATTGCGCAAAGTTCTTCCTTACCGATTTTGGTGTACAACAATCCTATTGATTATGCTACTTACATTAATCTAGATATGATGGAAGAATTGTTGGAAGAACCAACGATTCAGGCCGTAAAAGAATCCACACGCGATTTAGCCAACATTACTCGATTGAAAAACAGATTTGGTGATCGTTTGAAGATTTTAGGCGGCGTAGATACAATCTGTTTGGAATCATTAATGTTAGGTGCTGATGGTTTAGTAGCCGGATTAGTAGATGCTTATCCTAAAGAAACTATGGCGCTTTATAACTTAGCTAAAGCAGGTGAATACGAAAAAGCAGTAGAATTATACCGTTGGTTTATGCCATTATTAGAGTTGGATATTCATCCTAAATTAATTCAATATATCAAATTGGCAGCTACATATGAAGGTATCTGCACACCATTTACACGTGCTCCGCGTTTGCCTTTAGTGGGTGAAGAAAAAGAAAGAATTGAAAAACTTATAGAAGACGCTATAGCGCAAAGACCGCAATTAACGGATTATAATTATGCTACAATCTAACATAACTGAGCTGGATACTTTAGTCGCAAATGCTGTAGATGGTCACAAATATCTACAAAAATTATCGCGTCATGATCGAGCAGAATTAATGTATACCATTGCTTCGCATATTGAAGCATTAGGCGAAGAACTTATTCTTACAGCGCAAGAGGAAACTAATTTGCCGCAGGCACGACTTAACGGTGAGAAAGCTAGAACCATTCACCAATGGCGTTTGTATGCTGATGTGACAGCGTCGGGTGTGTTATTAGATGCGCGTATTGATAATGGGGAGGGCAAGAACGATATTCGAAAATATAATGTAGGTTTAGGTCCAGTTGTAGTATTTGGGGCGTCTAACTTTCCGTTTGCGTTTTCTACAGCAGGCGGTGATACCGCAAGTGCGATAGGAGCAGGTTGTTCGGTAATTTACAAAGAGCATTCGGCACATCCTCGCACCTCACGTATCATGGCTAAAGCCATATACGATGCACTTCAAGCTTTTGGTGCGCCTAACTCTGTCTTTGGTTATATATCAGGTAGTTCTCATGAAGTAGGTCAGACTTTGGTGGCACATCCTAATGTGAAAGCTGTAGCCTTCACAGGATCGTATCAAGGTGGAATGGCTTTATTTAAAATAGGAGCAAACAGACCTGAACCTATTCCTGTTTTTGCAGAGATGGGCAGTTTAAATCCAGTTATTGCCTTACCAGCATATGTAATAGCAAACAAAGAAAATTTTGCAAAAGAATATATTGCATCCTTAACACTGGGTTGTGGTCAATTTTGTACCAATCCAGGTCTTCTTTTTTTGGTGAAGAATGAAGATTCGGAGCATTTGAAACAATTTCTTAAAGAAGAATTAGCTGCTGTTTCCGTAAACCATATGTTGCATGCAGGCATTCGCAAATCCTATGATGCAGCGATTCAGTTGTTAAATGCAACAAAGGAAGCCACAGTTGTTGGACAATCATCAGCGGACAGCGAATTTCCTTCTGCTATCGTGTATACAGTTTCTGCAGAGGATTTTGTCGCTAATAAACAGCTGCAAGAAGAGGTCTTTGGACCTTGTGGCATCATCGTAGAATGTGATTCCATTAATCAAATGGAAGAAACAATAGCGACATTGGGTGGTCAATTGACCATTACATTTGCTGCAACAAAGGATGATGTGCAAGCCAATTCATCATTGATCGAAGTAGTAAAAGACAAATGTGGACGTTTGCTATTCAATGGAATGCCAACAGGAGTAGAGGTTGTGTATGCTATGCAGCATGGTGGTATATTCCCATCAAGTACGGATAGTCGTTTTACTTCCGTAGGACCTGATGCCATGAAGCGTTTTTTACGTCCTATTAGTTTCCAAAACTGGCCAGATGATTTGTTGCCCGTGGAACTTCAAAATGCTAACTCTACACAAATCGAAAGAATCGAAAATAACAAGCGCATTTTACCCTAATTTATGAAGAAAACTTTTTTTTGTATCGATTCACACACATGTGGTTGTCCTGTACGATTAGTTGCGGGAGGAGGGCCATTTCTTAAAGGTAATAGTATGATGGAGCGTAGGCTCCATTTTATGCAAGAATACGACTGGATACGCTTAGGTTTGATGTTCGAACCGCGCGGCCATGATATGATGAGTGGGAGTATTTTATATCCACCCATAGATGAACAAAATGACGTTGGTGTATTATATATTGAGACCAGTGGTTGTCTTCCAATGTGTGGTCACGGAACTATTGGAACTGTCACCATCGCTATTGAAGAAGGATTAGTAAAACCTAAAGTGCCAGGTAAATTACGCCTTGAAACACCAGCGGGATTGGTGTTGGTGGATTATAAACAAGAAGGTGAAAAAGTAACTTCTGTAAAGCTAACGAATGTTAAATCTTTCCTTTATAAAGAAGCTTTGCATGTAGAATGTCCTGATTTGGGGGATATTTATGTAGACGTAGCATATGGAGGAAACTTTTATGGTATTATTGACCCGCAACCTAATTTTGGGGATATTTCAGATTTTACAGCGGCTCAACTCATTCATTATGGCAAGATCATTCGTCGTTTATTGAATGAGAAATATGAATTTATTCATCCAGAAGATCCAAATATTCACGGTTTAAGTCATATCCAGTGGACAGGAAAACCAACTAAAAGTAATTCATCTGGACGTAATGCTGTCCTAGTGGGCGAAAATGCTTTGGATCGTTCACCATGTGGCACTGGCACTTCGGCACGTATAGCGCAGTGGTTTGCTAAGGGCAAATTGAAAGAGGGCCAAGAATTTATTCACGAGAGTTATATCGGTTCTCAATTTACAGGAAAAGTAGAAGCCGTAACTGAAGTTAATGGACAACCGGCAATTATTCCGTCGGTAGAAGGATGGGCGAGAATCACGGGGTACAATACCATTTTTATAGACGATCAGGATCCTTACAAAGAAGGTTTTCAAGTTATTTAACAGCAATTAGAGTTTTTTAGAATGAATAAAGGTACGGTAATCATAGTTGGAGCCGGAATAGCAGGATTGTCCGCTGCTTATTATTTAATCAATGATGGATGGAATGTTCAGATCATTGAGCAAAATTCCTTAGATAATAACTGTTCGTATGGAAATGCCGGAATGATCGTACCTAGCCATTTCACACCGATGGCTTCACCTGGCATGATTTCGCAAGGAATACGTTGGATGTTTGATAAGAAAAGTCCTTTTTATGTTCGTCCTTCCTTAAGTTGGAATCTGATGGATTGGGGGCTGAAATTTATGAAATATGCTAACAAAAATCATGTAGATAACCATGTGGAACCATTGCGGGATTTGAATGTATATAGCAGCAAACTTTATGATAGATTAAGTCAAGAGTCGAATTTTGATTTTGAATTGGAACAAAATGGCATCATGATGCTGTACAAAACCAAGGCTTTGGAGCACGAAGAGATAGAACTAGCCAAGCGTGCACAAGATTTGGGATTGGATGTAGAAATCAAATCCGCGGCTGAAATTCAAGCTTTGGAATCAGATGTACAATTCGACATATTGGGCGGAATATTGTACAAATGCGATGGAAAGTTGAATCCTATGAAGCTGATGAAACAGCTTATTGCGTATTTGAAATCAAAAGGAGCAATTTTTCAGGAGCAAACTACGGTAAAAGGATATAATATTACGGGCAAAAAAATAAAAGAGCTGGTAACGGATAAAGGTAATTTCGCAGGTGATGAATTTGTCATTGCGCCCGGAGCATTTTTAATGGAATTGACCAATAAATTAGGATTGAAATTACCATTAATGCCAGGAAAAGGGTATTCTTTTCTTTATAACCCACCAAGTGATGTAAAATTGAATCATGCGGCTCTGCTTCTAGAAGCTAAAGTAGCAGTTACCCCAATGGATGGAAAAATAAGATTTGGCGGTACCATGGAACTAGGCTCGCCGAACAACAAAATATATCAAAACCGTGTAGAAGGAATTGTTAATTCTATTCCCAAATACTTGAAAAATCTCTCTGTTGATTATCCAAAACAAGACATTTGGTATGGATATAGACCCTGTACACCAGACGGCTTGCCTTATTTGGGAAGAGTAAGTAAATACGAAAATATTGCTATTGCTGCAGGTGCAGGTATGATGGGACTTAGTTTGGGACCAGCAATGGGTAAAGCGATTAGTCAAATACTTTCAAATCGGAAATTTGAAACGGATATATCGGTTTTCAGTCCTGATAGGTTTGAATAACTCAACAAATACAACCTGCATTATGAAATCTACCAAAATAACCACTTTTATTCTTACCCTTTTTTTTACAAATAATGTTGTGATGGCTCAAGACTTATATCAACATACCACCCCCATAGAACCACTCGTGATTCAATATGGTCACGATCAGCAAGCTATCAATTATTTTTATGGTCCTATGCCTAAGGGTTGGGGGAATCAAGCTGCAGCAGAGTCTCCTGAACAAATTCAACGTCTTATTACGCTGGATAAGGAATATCTACAAAAGCTAAAGGATTTTCCTTATGCGCAGCTAAATACAAACGGTCAGGTGGATTATATTCTCCTAAATAGGAAAGTGAAGTTTGATATGGAGGGTTTGCAGGAGCAATTGAAAACATATGAACGATTAAAAATTTATGTGCCTTTCGATCAAATTATTTATGATTTCGAAAAATTAAGAAGAAGAGGGACGACAATAAATGGGGAAGAAGTAGCTAAAAGTTTTCAGACAGCTATAAAGCAAGTAAAAGAAGCTGCTGAAAAGGTTAAAAGCGTACCTACTATTCCTTATAAAGATGTGGAATTTTTGAAAGAAGTGATAACGTCTTTAAATTTGCGCTTGACCAGTGCCTTTGATTTTTACAATGAATACGATCCGATGTTTACCTGGTGGGTACCAACTCCATACAAACAATTGTCGGAAGAATTGACTGCGTATAGTAAATTGATCGCGGAAAAAAGTGATTGGAAGGTTTTCAATGATGGAAGTAATATTGGTGGAGCACCTATAGGCAAGGAAGCTTTCAATAAGCAACTCCAAGATGAAATGATTGCTTATACGACAGATGATTTATTGAGATTGGCGGATCAAGAATTCGCTTGGTGTGAAGCAGAGTTGTTAAAAGCTTCTCAAGAAATGGGATTTGGTAAAGATTGGAAAGCTGCTCAGGAAAAAGTTAAAAATACGTATGTTCCTGAAGGAAGACAACCTGAACTCATTCTGAAATTATATAACGATGCACAAGAATTTATTCGCAAACATGATTTGATGGATATTCCATCCTTAGCGGACGAAACTTGGGGAATGATCATGATGACGGCAGAGCGTCAGTTAGTAAATCCTTTCTTTACTGGGGGACGAGAAATCAGTATTTCCTATCCGACAAATACCATGACGCAGGAGCAAAAGTTGATGAGTATGCGCGGAAACAATCCTTATTTTTCGCGTGGAACAGTTCAACATGAACTCAATCCGGGTCATCATTTGCAATATTTCATGAACAGAAGATACAAGCCTTATCGAGAAAGAGCTTTCAATACGCCATTCTGGACAGAAGGATGGACTTTGTATTGGGAATTATTGATGTACGAAAAAGGTTTTGCTCATACACCAGAAGAACGAATAGGTATGTTATTCTGGCGCATGCACCGTTGTGCGCGTATAAAATTTAGTATCAAGTTTCATTTAGGTGATTGGACGCCACAGCAATGTATAGATTACTTGGTGGACAGGGTTGGATTTGAGCGTGCAAATGCCCATGGTGAAGTAAAGCGTTCTTTCGAAGGCTCGTACGGTCCGCTTTATCAATTAGCGTATCTAGTTGGCGGTTTGCAGATGATGAGTATTAAGAAAGAAGTGGTAGATTCGGGTAAGATGACTTATAAACAATTTCATGATCGGGTGATTAAAGAAAATTATATGCCTATGGAAATGTTGCGAGCGATATTGACCGATCAAAACTTATCGCCAGACCATCAAACATCTTGGAAATTTTACCAATTCAAAAAATAATAAGATGGCAACAGACAAACCAATCTTTCAAAAGTCCTTGAGTTTATTAGATGCGACCATGCTTGTGGTCGGCAGTATGATAGGTTCAGGGATTTTTATTGTGACAGCTGATATTGTTCGCAATACGGGTTCTGCAGGCTGGATGATGATAGTATGGACCCTGAGTGGTATCATGACTTTAATAGCTGCAATCACTTACGGTGAATTAAGTGCCATGTTTCCCAAAGCAGGAGGACAGTATGTTTATCTGCGTGAGGCTTACAATCCTTTGGTCAGCTTCGTGTTTGGCTGGACCTTTTTTGCCGTGATCCAAACTGCAACAATTGCTGCGGTGGGTGTTGCTTTTGCAAAATTTACGGCTTATTTATTTCCAGTTTTGGACGAAGACGTCATCTTGTTGAACTTAGGGAGCTTCAAAATATCTTCAGCACAATGCTTGTCCATAGTTGTAATTCTTGTGCTGACATTTATTAATTCACGTGGGGTGAATGCAGGGAAATGGGTGCAGACTAGTGTGACTTTATTCAAACTGTTGAGTTTGTCTTTGTTGGTTTTATTTGGTTTTTTAGCCTTCAAACATGAGGTATGGAATCTAAACTGGTTTTCAACAGATACGTGGACGTTAAGAAAGCTGAATGTCGATGGAACTTTTGAAAACTACAGCACTTTTGCTGCGTTCGGTGCGATTTCAGCCGCAATGGTAGGCGCTTTATTTAGTAGTGATTCCTGGCATGCATCTTCTTCTGTGGCTGGAGAAATCAAAAATCCCCAACGAAATATCGGATTAAGTCTGGCTTTAGGTACTATCATCGTTACGATCATTTATTTACTAACCAATTTGATGTATACTTCGGTGTTGGACTTGAATACCATGGTCAATGCACCGAAAGATCGTGTAGCGATGAGTGTTGCTCAAGAAATTTTTGGCCCTGTTGGGATTACTATTCTTGCTGTGATGATTATGATAAGCACGTTCGGTTGTAACAATGGACTTATCATGGCTGGAGCGAGGGTTTATTATTCAATGGCAGAAGATGGTTTATTCTTTAAGAAAGCTAAAGGCTTGAATAAATTTTCTGTGCCAGGATATGCTTTATGGATACAAGGGTTAGTGTCAGCATTGTGGTGTATGAGTGGGAAATATGGGGACCTACTTGATATGATTACCTGTGTCGTGGTGGTATTTTATGTGTTGGCTATTTATGGAGTCATTCGTCTTAGAAGAAAAAGACCGGATCTGGAACGTCCTTACAAAGCGTTTGGTTATCCTGTTTTACCCGTTTTATACATCATTTTGGGCGTGGCATTTATTGTGTCACTCTTATTATTCAAACCGACCTATTCTATATTGGGAGCTGTGATTACGCTATTAGGCATACCCATTTATTACCTTATAAAATCAAATAAAAATGATTAGGAAAATAGTACCTGTAATTGTATTTATTGCAAACGTAATTACCGTATTTGCACAAGGAACTCTGGAAGATTATCAGCGTTCTAAAAAATTTCGAGCAGCTTTATCCGATGCACTTTATTATATCCCTACAAATATCAAATGGAATAAAAAAGGGGATGCTTTTCTCTACGAGCAGCGAACCTCCGAAGGCAAAGAGTTTGTTTGGGTGGATGCCAACGCCCGTAAGAAGGAACAGCTATTTGATAATAAAGCTTTAGCTGATCAATTAGAAAAAGCTTCTGGACAAAAAGTGGATATTAATTCTTTGAATGGCTATTCGATTAAGTTGTTAGGGAAGGACACCGTTGAATTTGCTTATAATAACGCATTGTGGCAGTGGAATAGAAGTTCTTCCTCCTTGAAGAAAGTACGTGACGTAGAAGAAAATCAAAGATCTGGAGGTTATTGGGGTCAGCGTCGTGATGACACTCAAGGAAGACCTGTAACTTCCCCCGACAAAAAGAAAACGGCTTATATCAAAAACCATAATCTTTATTATGCTTTGGTAGACGATCCTAAATCCGAAAAACAATTAACTTTTGACGGAAGCCCTGGCGAATATTATTCTGCACATATCCTCTGGTCTCCTGATAGCAAAAAAATAGTTGGAGTGAGAACAACAAAACAGGATGTGCGTATATTGACTTTATTGGAATCTTCACCTACTGATCAATTGCAACCAAAATTGCAAACACGCCATTACGCTAAACCAGGCGACGCTCTGCCGCAATATTATCCTGCAATTTGCAATATAGAGACAAACAAGGTTTTTGTGGCGGACAAGCAATTAATAGATAACCAATTTTCAATTGGCGCGTTGTCTTGGTGTGAGGATAGTAAAAGTATAGTATTTGAATTTAACAAACGTGGTCATCAGCAATATGCTCTAGTAAAATTGGATGCGGAAAATGGCCAAACTAAATACATCATCAATGAGGTAAGCAACACTTTCATCGACTATAGTGGCAAAAAATATAGATATGATGTAAATGATGGTAAAGAAATCATTTGGGCCTCCGAAAGAGATGGCTGGAATCATCTCTATCGCATCGATGGAGAAACGGGGCAAGTGCTTAATCAGATCACAAAAGGAGATTGGGTGGTACGTAAGGTAGTGCATGTAGATGAAAAAAATCGTCAGATCATCTTTGAAGGTAGTGGCAGAATTAAGAATCAAGATCCCTATCTAATTCACTATTATAAAATTGATTTCGATGGTAAAAATTTGAAGGAACTGACAAAAGAAGAGGCGAATCATACGGCATATTTCAATGAAGATTACTCGTATTTTGTCGATCAATATTCTTTAATCAATAAGGCACCTGTAACAGTTTTACGTGATCATTCAGGAAAAATTGTGATGGAATTGGAAAAAGGAGATGAATCCAAACTGTTTGAGTCAGGATGGAAAGCTGCTGAGGTTTTTACCTCAAAAAGCAGAGATAACAAATATGATATTTGGGGAATTATTGTTCGTCCAACGAATTTTGATCCTAATAAAAAATATCCTGTCATCGAATATATTTACGCTGGTCCACACAGTTCTTTTGTTCCGAAAACATTCAATGCAAATCCAAGTGGTATGCAGGAACTTGCAGAATTAGGATTTATCGTGGTTCAAATTGATGGCATGGGAACCTCCAATCGTTCGAAAGAATTCCATAACGTAGCATGGAAAAATCTGAAAGATGCAGGTTTCCCTGATCGTATAAAGTGGATTAAAGCCGCTGCACAAAAGTATCCTTACATGGATATTGATCGTGTAGGGATCTATGGTACCTCTGCTGGGGGACAAAGTTCAACAGGAGGCGTATTATTTCATCCAGAATTCTATAAGGTTGCGGTGTCGTCTTGTGGCTGCCACGACAATAGAATGGACAAAATTTGGTGGAACGAACAGTGGATGGGCTGGCCGGTTGGACCAGAATATGCTGAATGTTCAAATGTAGAAAATACTTATCGATTGCAAGGTAAATTGATGTTGATCGTAGGAGAGGTGGACGACAATGTAGACCCTTCTTCGACTTATCAATTAACTAATGCACTAATCAAAGCAAATAAAGATCATGAACTGATTCTTGTTCCAGGAATGGGACATTCTTCGGGTGGAGATTATGGCGAAAGAAAGCGTCGTGATTTCTTCGTGAAACATCTTATCGGTGTGGATCCTCCAGCTTGGAATGTATATTAAAATAGATTTACAATGAAAAGATTCCCTGGTGGAATCTTTTCTTGTTTTTGAATCGATTGTAAATAAGATAGATAAAAATAGAGTGCTTTACGCTAAAATCTGGTAATCAACATCTTGTTGCATGAAGTAACTTCATATACCAATTGCAACTGCCATGAATAAGCATATATTTATTTTCCTAAGCGCATTAATTCTCCTTTCCAAGTTAGTTCTGTGTCAAGAGCATATTAAAGCAGGGAATTTAAATCCTATTCTTCCGGGTTATTTTGCTGATCCTACGATTAAAAAGATTGGCGATACCTATTATATTTATGCTACTACAGATGGCAATGGTGGAGGTTTAGGGCCTTCGCAAGTTTGGACATCCAAAGATTTTTTGAACTGGACTATTCAGCCGATGAATTGGCCGAATACTCATTGGTATTGGGCACCCGATATGACTAAAGGCTATGATGGAAAGTATTATTTGTATTATAGCCAACCTGTAGAAATTTATGCTGCTTCTTCTACAAGTCCAACTGGTCCATGGACTCCGATGAATTCCGATGGAAAATCTATTATCCCTAACTATATGATTCCGGGTGTAATTACATTGGATGCTCAGACTTTTACGGACGATGATGGCAAAATATATATGTATTGGGGTACTTGGGGAATATATCCGGATCATGGTTGTGCGGTAGGATTGCTTAATTCCGATATGAGAACTTTCGAAAAAATCAAACTGATTCCTAATACGGATGCAAAAGATTTTTTTGAAGCACCTTATGTTTTTAAACGTAATGGTATTTACTATTTTATGTATTCATCAGGGCATTGTGAGGATCACACGTATAGAGTACAATATGCTATGAGCAAAGTAGGGCCTATGGGACCTTTCGAATATGCGACTAATAACCCCATATTATATACCAATGAAGATGGCACGATTCACGGCCCTGGTCATCATAGTTTAATCGAAGAGAATGGGCGATATTTTATAGTATATCATCGTCACAACAATCCATTTTCAGGGGGAGGATTTCACCGTCAAATTGCCGTAGATGAAATGCTATTCGAAGCCGATGGAACAATAAAAAAGATTGTTCCCACGCATCAAGGCGTAAGTCCATTGATTAAGAATTCAAACTTCCCAAAAAATATTGCTTATAAAAAACCTGTATCAGCATCTTCTTTCTATAATGAAGATTTTAAACCTTCTTTTGTAGCAGACGATAATAATGGAACCTTGTGGCGCGCAAAAGACAATCATCTCCCAGGCTATATCACGGTGGATTTGGAAAAGGTTACGGATATCCGAACGGTCCTTTTGCAGTTTGAATATCCTACCTATGCGTACCAATATCGCATAGAAACCTCTACGGATGGTAATACATGGTCTTTATATGCTGATCAATCTAAAAACAATCGTTGGGCTAGTCCAATTTTAGAACACTTTGATGTGAAAGCGCGTTACGTTCGAGTGTATATATTGAATACGCAGCATCCAGGACTAACAAAAGGGATTTGGAATATTAAAGTGTATAGCGAAACCTATCCGCAAAAGACGCTGTGGTCTGAGCCACAGCCTATGCCAACACCCGAATCTATTGTTGGTCAATTAGTGCACATTCAACCCAAAAATTTGCAGGAAGCATCTTCGTATACTTCCATTCCGAATAAAGGTCTTCTGGGCGGCGAATTTAAAGGACAAAGTCCATTAGTTGTTAAGACCTATTACGGGAAAAAAGCCTTTTATTTTGATGGACAGCAAACATTAAAATCCACCTTTAAAGTTCCAACTAATCTGATCGGAAATAACCCCTTTACAGTTTCTATGTGGGTAAATAATCCTACTGTGGGACGTTATGAGGATGTGTTGGCATATTCTAAAGGAACACAAGATTTAACAAGAGCGGTATTTGGTGTCGGTTCGAATACCAATAAAGGGGCAGTGACACATGGCGCTTGGCCAGATTTAGGGTTTAAATCTACACCCAAAGAAGATCAATGGAATCATATTGTCTATTCTTTTGATGGCTATATGGAGCGAATTTACGTAAATGGTGAATTGCAGAAGGAGCAGAACAGAATGCTGTTTGTTAAACCAAATGACCACTTTATTCTTGGATCGTCTGATTTGTTAGACAACCATTTTTCGGGTTATCTAGCAGATTTGAAAATTTATAATACAGCCGTATCAGCTGACTTTATTCAACATGAAATAACAAGTTTTAAATCCGACCCTTCTTATTTTTCGTTGAAGTCGGAAGAACTATCAATAGGTACAATAAAACAAGTTCGTAATAATGGAAGCGTGGATCTACACATGGTTACTCTTCAAAACGCAAAAGTAAATATTGTCGGAAATCGAACGGCCTTTGAGCTCCACACAGTAGAAGATTCATATTTGTCGGAAATATTAAAGTCGAATCAATATACCATTGAATTAGATGTTTTTGAGAATAATAGTTGGAGGCACTATGTATATCTCAACAATTCCGGAAAAATAACGGTATTTCAGGATGGTACATCAATTAAAACTAAAAAATTCAAAGCAATCCAGATTAACTATAATTTTAAACTTCTTGTGAGCACTCCCATACATTTTATTAATGTATATCCTTCACTTTTTGATGCTACCACAATAGCCTCCAATTATGCCATATGGAAAAATAAATTGAATTCGCCAATCGTATCTCTCATTCCAAAATTTAAAGATGTGTGTCGCTACATCAACCAGTATGATGCTTTTGCATACGTTGAGGATGAGGCAAAGGATATGAAATATACTTTTTACATAGATGGTAAGTATACCGATTGGAAGGAGGAGTCTTTTATATTATTTAAACCTCATTCTGTGGATTCCTTATTGACAGTCTACATGAAAGATCAGTTTGGTAATATAAGTAAACCAGCCAGTTGTGTCATTAGTACTGTTAAGCCAAAATACAATGAGGATGTGCCAAATGATGAAATATACAGTTTAGGTGGTGCCAAAATACCTTACTGGGGCAATATGCAAGTATCTTCTCATTTAGATAGTACCAAAACTTCTATTAGTCTGAAAAAGAATGTTTGGCATCTAGGTTCAAAACATACCAAATGGGGATCTAATGATTTGCTTCCTCCATTTATGTATAAGGAAATTAAAGGTGATTTTACTATTCAGCTAAAAGTTCAGGATGTGGCAGGACTTCAGAGCAAAACTAGAACTTCGAGCGAAGCAGGCATTATGATTCGTACTGCAAAAGGAAATTCCTATATAAACAATACTATACTAACAGGTTGGAATTTAGGAAATCTATGGCGTAGTGTTGGACAAAGAATCCATAATGAAGGCAACAATGGGACAGGGTTGCATTTTGAGCCCTATATACAAGTACAGAAAAAGGGTGATATGTTTTTCTTACGAACATCTAAAGATGGTGTGTATTGGAATGATCTTTCAAAATTGCCAATCGTCAGGACGGATATGAATAATGAAGTATTGCAAGTGGGTATCTATCAAATTGCGACCAACAATCAGGATGGATTTGGCAAATTCGCTGACATCGAGATATGGCAGTAATGGAGCGTATTTTTCAGGTTAAAATAAGTTCATAATTAGTGAAAATGCGAAGTTTTAACAGCGTGATAAAGCACTAAATTTGATTAAATGTCAAAATGACATTTTTCAATTATTTTCCGAAATTATATAAACAATTCCTTGGAATACTGAGCCGATCCGGATTATTTACTTGAAGTGAAAAACATATTTTAGAAACTGAAACAAGGTTTAATATTTCAAAAAACGTAAGAAAATATACAGTATTAATAAAGTCTGTGTGCCTAAAATATAGTCTACAACCAATCGCAAATTATCTTAATCAAATTATAAACTAATGAAGAATTTGTATCTATTTAGGATTAGAGGCTATCTGCTGATGCTTCTGATAGTATTAGGGTCGGTTCATGTCTTCGCCCAACAAACTGTAAAAGGGGTAGTGCGGGATAGGCAGGGGCAACCTTTAGGAGAAGTGAGCATCAAAGAGATGGGCAGTTCTGCTAGTACCAAAACTAAGGACAACGGGACGTACGAAATTAAAGTCACGACCAAAAATGTAGTACTGCAGTTCACAAGTGTAGGCTATCAAACCAAAGAAGCTAAAGTTGGAAGCAGTAACGTATTAAATGTTATTCTTGATGACATTACAACGAGTTTGGAAGAAACAGTCGTAGTTGGTTATCAAAATGTACAACGCCGAAAAATGACTGGTGCCGTCTCCACTGTAAAAGGAGCGGAGTTTGAAAACACACCTTATGCAACTTTTGATGCCATGTTGCAAGGACGTGTAGCGGGATTAACGGTGTTGAGTACTTCGGGCGAACCAGGTACCAATAATATTGTCAATATTCGGGGCTCGAGCAATTTAGGTTTGGCAGATAATCAGCTTCAAGCTCCATTATACGTCATTGATGGTATTATCTATGATGTGAGTGATATTAGGGCAGCTTACGGGGAAGCCAGTCCTTTGCAAGCGATCAATCCTAATGATATTGAATCGGTAGACATCCTGAAGGATGCTTCTGCTTCTTCTATATACGGCGCACGTGCGGCAAATGGAGTTATCATCATCAAAACAAAAAGACCCGCTGCTGGGGTTCCTGAAATCCGTGTAGCAACTTATGCAGGTATTTCCAGTAGACCAGCGATGAAGCCTATTACAGTAGGTGCTGCAGAACGGAGAATGAAAATGGCTTTATTGTATGCAGGTGGCCAATACGATTGGTTCAATGACAATCAAATTCACCAAATGCTAACCGATAGTTTGAATCCTTCATTTAATCATGCTACAGACTGGCAGGGATTGTTTTTACAATCTGCACCTATTACCAACGTGAATTTCAGTATTGGTTCAGCGATGGAGAAATTTTTGTACCGGATCTCAGTTCAGCATTATTACGAAGAAGGGGTAATGATGGGATACGAGAATAAAAACTTGACACCGCGTTTGCTCTTGCAAGTTAATCCAATAGAAAACCTACAATTCGAAACCAATCTATTTTCTGGATTTACCAAAGGTAAGCATGGTTCAGGTGATGGTTCGAAATATCCATTTACCACCTGGGGATTCCCATCTTCATTTTGGCAAATAGGAGAATTGGAAGAGCAAGTATATACGGGGCGTTATGATGGCTTATTGGATGATGATCGAAGCACCAATATAAACGGAAATTTAGCAGGAACAGTTAAGAAATTCTTTCTTCCAGAATTATCATTACGTTCTCAATTTTCATTCAATGTCAATAATAACACACGTGATTTATATAGACCAAGATTGTTAACAGGATCTCAAAACGTTGCAGAAAACTGGGTAAATCAAAATAGACGTTGGGAATGGGAAAGTTATTTCAACTATGCCAAGCTAATCAATTCGGCACATACGGTATCGGGCGTATTGGGATTTGGTTTAGAAAAAAATGTCGCAAACACCAGCTATCTATGGGGTAGAAGTTTGAATAGTGAATCAATCAAAACCATAATTGGTATTGGTTCGGGAGCAAACTTATACGGTAATTCGTATATAAGTGAGCGCTCTCGCATGTCCATATTCGGAAGATTTGGCTACGATTACAAAGATAGATATTTGCTATCCGCAAGTTATAGAATGGATGCTTCATCGCGCTATAGTAAAGAAAATAGATGGGGTATCTTCCCTTCTATTTCTGCAGGATGGGCTATTTCAGAAGAAGAGTTCTTTAATAAAGATGAATCCTTTATCAGCTATTTCAAATTTAGAGGTAGTTACGGTTTGACAGGTCGAGATCCAGGCTCTGAATATGCACATTACACGATGTTAGGATATAGCGGAGCTTATTACGGATCAGTAATGGATAATGGCATGGGAGGAGGCAACGTCTCTACATATAATGGTACGAATGTTTCCTATCCAAATTATGGAACTTCCGCAACATCGGCAACAATTAAATGGGAACGCTCGCCACAGTTTAATGCGGGTATAGACATCAATATGTTAAATGATCGTATCTCCATTAATGCAGATTATTATGTACGTGATAGCAAGGATTTAGTTTACGGCCTTCAAATGCCAGCTACCTCTGGGTATTCGACTATTTCTACGAATTTCATTAGTGTTCGTAATACAGGAGTGGAGTTTACCATCAATTCCAGAAATATGAGACAAAGTTCTCCTTTCCAATGGAATACAAACTTCAATATATCGTATAACCGTAACTATGTGACTTCATTACCTGATGGCGGCCGTGAAATTAAAGTAGGTCCGACATGGATGGAAAGAGCTTTAAATGTAGGTATGCCACTCTATCCTTTCAAAGTTTGGGAAGTAGATGGCGTATATTCTACGAATGCTGATGTGCCTGTTAATCCATTGACAGGAGATCGTATCCGTCATGGTTCAGCTGGAGGTACACAGTATCAAGCTGGAGATCCGCGAAGAAAAGACAACAATGGCGATTATATTATTGATGATAATGATAAAGTAGATATGGGTAATCCTAACCCTGATTTTATGGGGGGTATGACACATACTATTTCCTACAAAAATTGGTCTTTATCCGCATTGACAACATTCGTTTTTGGACGCACCTTGTGGAATGGGTATGTATCAGACAAATTGCAAGATGCAGGTGCTGCAAATATATATTCTACTTATGGTCTTAATTCAGCTATCGCTGGTGATTTTAATATGTCGGACTTCTGGATGAAAGAGGGGGATGTAGCAAAATATCCTTCATTATTCCGTAATGCTGTAGATAACTGGCACATCGCTAATAGTACTTTCGTAGAGAATGCAAGTTTCGTGCGTATCAAAAATGTACGCCTGGGGTATAATATTCCGCAAGCTTTCTCTAAACGTTTTGGCATACGATCATTACGTTTATATGGAGTATTAGACAATATAGCCATTTTTTCATGGTCCACAGTGCCTGATCCAGAAGCGGTGGAACCTAATGGATATTCTACAGGTAATGGTTACCCAATCCCTAAAAAATGGACTTTCGGAATTGATATTTCTTTATAGTAAATAGCACAGAGATGAAAAGAAGTAAATTAATATTATATATAACGGGCGTCCTCATTTTTATGGGATCCTGTAAAGGGTTTTTAGATTTAGAACCCAAAAGCGAAGCTACGGATGAGAACTTTTGGAAAACTCAGAATGATGCCAATTCAGCAGTAGCTGGAATGTATGCGCTGTTACGCGCAGCATTAAATGGTGGTTATGGAATTGCCCATTATGCCTATGGCGACTTAGCTTCGGACGAAATTAGTTCTTCCAATACCTATCCTTATAGCCATGTGGTGAATATGAACTGGAGCTTATCTTTGGCGGCCTCTAATACGGGAGATGCCATGTATTTGCTCCGTCGCTATGACAACTTTTATAAAGTTATTGATCAAGCGAACCGCGTGATTAAATATGTGGGCAGTATGGATAATAGTGTGTTTGATAATGCACGAACGAAGAACTTTTTACTTGGTGAGGCGTACTATATCCGTGCTTTTACTTATTTCTATTTAGGAAGAATATGGGGCGGTGTACCTATATTAACAGAAGCGATTGCACCAATTTATGCAGAGAATCAACCTGCTGCCACTCCAGAACAAGTAATGGAACAAAGTCTCAAAGACTTGCAGGAAGCGAAGAAATTATTGGATTGGAAGAATTTGGTGAATGCTGATTTTGCCGTACGTGCAAATAAAGGAGCTGCTTTTGCTTTAGAGGCTCATATCGGAGCTTGGGTTGGTAATTATAGCACGACCATCGCAGCAGCAGATTCCATTATTGATAGCGAAAATTACTTTTATGTTTCCCGTGACAGTATTGCCTATAAAACGATTTTCAATGGAAAATCTTCAGAAGGAATTTTTGAGATTTCTCAAAGTGCTAATAACGAAGGTACAAGTGTAGGTATTGGCGATTACACTTTGGCTACGCCGAAATACCATAGATTGCATGCTTCTCCGAAACTCACAGTAACCAAAATCCGTGTAGATGAGCTGTTTAACGATCGAGCTGATAAACGTCGCAAGTTTACGATGGATACAACAGTCAATACGTCTTTTGTGATTTGCAATAAATATTCAAATCTGACTTATCCAGAAGAAGGAAATAACGCTGTACCTGTATTCAAAAATAACATCATCATCTTCCGTTTTTCGGATATCAAATTGCTTAAAGCAGAAGCATTAGCAGCAACGGGTAGAGCTACAGAAGCCAAAGCACTTTTAGACGAAGTCAGAATGATGTCGGGATTAGGAACTTGGTCAGGAACAGGTTCGTTAATGAAAGCCATTTTTGATGAACGTGCTCGTGAACTTTTCTTAGAAGGGCATCGCTATTATGATATGGTACGCTTGTACAAACATCATGGCATTTACGAATTCCTTTCTACGCGAATGTCTCAGGAACAATTCCAACGCGGAAAATATAGGTGGCCTTTTGATCCAAGCTTGTTGAATCAGAATCCTTTATTAATTCAGACCCCATTTTGGGCGACGGTAGGTTTTTAATTTTTAGAAAGAAATAGTATGAGAACCTTAATATTAATTTTAGTTGTATGCGTCATTTCTTTCGCTTCATGTAAGAAAGCCGCATATCTCACAGACGATGGGCTACATAGTGAATATGTAGACATGTCTACGTACGATTATTTGAAATCACACCCCAATGGGATGTTTGACACCTTATTGCTTATTGTAGACCATTTTGGATTAAAGAATGAGCTTAATTCAGCTAAGACTTTTTGGGCACCATCTGATTATTCTATCAAAAGATTTTTCAAACTCAAAGAAGCTCTGCTCAAAGAGGAAAACGAAAATGCAGAATATACTTTTGATCAGTTTTTAAGTGATATCGAAGTGGATTCTTTGCGAGCGTATATATACAGCGATGCACAACATACTTTGTCTACAGCAAACACCAGCTATACACATCTGAATAATGGCACTTCCATCGATGGATTTGCTTTTAATAAGCAAAAACAACCGCAAGGACAGTGGTCTTATCAAGACATCTATTACCTGTACTATATCAAAGTGCGTGGGGAAGCGGATCAAACGGCTCCAGACGGTAGTATACGTGTAGATCGCAATGATCAAGCAGATGTCAGGATCTTGTGTCAAACTACAGGTATCAAGACCAACACAGGTACAGTTATTAACGTATTGAATAATTATCATACGTTTATTGCTGACTTTAATGAGTCGGGAGAATCAGGACCATTGATTGAAGATTTAGAAAACGGACTGCGCTTTACCTATGCAGTTTCCTTCAAAGCTGCTTCATCTTATTCTGGAGCTACGGTTACTGTGCCGAGCGCATGGATAGCTGAAACATTTGCCCTCGAAGCGGATGAAATTCCTTCCATGATACGTAATAGCATTGCTTTTGGGGCTGTTGAGCCAAATGGAACTTTCAACACCAATTATACTGCGAGCGCTCCAGGACATTGGTTTAGTGCTGATGGTACAGTAGTGCCTTGGGGTGATAATGCACGGTTATTCTCCGAATATATGCCTGCCTCTTGGACTTTCTCTATCGGTCAATATCCAAATCGCTCTGCAGTGGGTGATACGTACACTATCAAGCAAGCTTTGGAATATACCAACCGAAGTAATAAGAAGCTGCGAGTGGAATTTGTATTTAATGTTAGAATAAATTAATAATTAATAACATATAGTTATGAATTGGAAAAATATAGGGGCAATAAGCTTAATGGCTCTTCTGCTTTCCTTTGTATATTCTTGTAAACCTGAAGTCATAGGTTTTCTGAATGATAATATGCGCTATGGAATGGCAGAACTACAAGCTGTGCAAGGATCGGCAGTGACAACGAATCCTTTGATTGCCAATGGAAGTACGACACCCATGACGGTGAAATTAGTAGCAGTACGTAATAAAGCAACTGGTGCGGTGGTTAACGACTTTTTGGCTGAACAAGAGTATTCCGTTTACTTAGGTCAGGTAGGTGCTAATATTATGACTTTGGATCAGCTTACACCTTTGATTGGTACTGCAAAAAGCCCTGCTATATCGGTGAATGAAACTGGAGGAAAGGTAGTGCTTACTCCAGCAACAGAGAATGTACCTGCGGGACTATACACTCTTGATCTGGAAGTGAGCAATGTTTCCGGCTCCAAACTTTACAATGAGATTTTGAATATTAACTTAATCGAATTGAAACCTGATAGCATTTTCTCAAAAAGTGCAACCTCTTCCGCACTTGCTTCGGAGTCGGATGTTCGTAATCTAACGAATGATGATTACACCGTGACAATTGATTATATTCCTGGAAATGAGAATAAAATCATTTTCATGTGGCTGGACAAAAATGGTAAAGCATTCAATCCAAAAGAAGGAGAAGTCTTAAAAAGAGCGAACCTCCCAAGTTTTGCGGATTGGTCGCCTTTTTATCCAGAACAATTAACAGATTCTTCTATCATATATCCATATCCTTATTTCAAAGGTTTGCCTTATCCGGTAAAAACAGTTGCTCGTGTTGCCAATACAGATTATACCAATCTGACTTCAAACTATAGAGTAAATGGAGAGTATACCAGTTTAGGAAGACACATCAATACAGCTACCACAGCTAGATTTTACAAACCAGGTACGCATATCATCAAATTCAAATTGAAAAATCTGAACCACCGATATCCTTTCTTCCGTACAACGACCATTACCAAGAATGTAACTTTACCTTTTGGAGCAGGATACGCTGCTACAGCAGTGCCGGTAAATAAGAATGAAATATTCGAGGCACTAAAGATTTCGGAAGCAGATTTTCAAAATGAGCTTTTGGATAAGGTTGGGTTTTATGCTATCCAAGCTGATGGTTCTAGAAATAGTTCTAATACCGCTAACGCCCCAGGAATGTGGGTAGATGAATTAGGAAATACGGTGGCATGGGGAGCTAGAGCAAAACTTTTCTCTGAATTTGATCGTAATTCCTACACATTTAATATTGGTCAATTCCCAGATAAAAATGTGGTAGGCGAAAGAATGACAATCAAACAATCATTTGTCTACGATGATGGTCAATATTACAATGAAGTACTTTATGTCTTTAATATTGTGATTCAGTAAGATACCTAAAAAGGGCTAAAATGAGGCAGTAATATGTTAAAATATTGCTGCCTTTTTTACTTTTTACAGGACATCTGGATAATATTTATTTTATATCTTCAGCCCCATTATAAACCTAATTTCATAACAAATAAATATTTCAAAAGAAGGTTTCTAGCTAAGAAAATCTTAATGCTGACTATTTAAATGTAGAAATTACACTTATTACATTACTAATCATAATATTATGAGAAAACTATTACGTAAGATGAGAAGCCGTATCAAACTTTTTGATGTTAAACCTACATCTTTTTTTAAAAGCAGTCTTGTTGGGATGAATCTATCTCTCCATGAGCCGCACAATAGGCTATGGATGGGAAGACTTGCTCCCATATTTATTTCATCGACCTTAATGGTCATTTCTCCTTCAGTTTTTGCGCAATCCTCAAGTATTCGTGGCAAGGTTACGACATCAGAAGGTCCTTTAGAGCGCGTTTCGGTAACCGTTGATGGGCAAAGAGAAGCAGTATTTACCAACGCCAATGGGGAATTTGTCCTGCGCAATACAAATGCTAAACTTTTGACTTTCTCGCATATTGGTTACAAAACTGTTTCCGTAGAATTAACAAGCCAGATGTTGGGAGCCGATAATACTTATGTGGTGAATGTAACGCTAGAGCCATCCGATGAATCTGTTTTGGATGAGGTAGTGGTAGTAGGTTTTGGTACACAAAAGAAAGTAAATCTAACTGGTGCAGTTGGAACCATTTCGGCTAAAGAGCTTGAAGCTCGTCCCGTACAAAATGTTAGCCAGATGCTACAGGGTGTTTTGCCTGGCTTAAATGTATCTACGCAAGGAGTAGGCGGATCTTTAAATGCAGGACGTAGTGTGAATGTGCGTGGAACTGGAACAATCAGTACTTCTTCCTCAGGAAGTCCCTTGGTTTTAATTGATGGTACAGCGGGTTCGTTAGATGCTTTAAATCCGCAAGATATCGAGAGTATTTCGGTATTAAAAGATGCAGCTTCCGCTGCGGTTTATGGATCTAGAGCACCGTTTGGAGTAATATTGGTAACAACTAAAAAGGGTACTTCTGGCAAAACACGTATAAATTATAACAATAATTTTAGATGGAATTCCCCTGTATTGTTAGCTGATATGATGAATTCATATGAATTTGCTAATTATTGGAACGATGCAGATTATAATGGAGGTGGTAGTGGACAAAAATTCAATGCTTCCATGCTTCAAAAAATTAAAGATTACATAGATGGCAAGTTAGAGCCAAACGATGTAGCGGCAGTGCGTGGTGACGGTAAATGGGATTATGATAATACGTGGGCCAATGTGGATTGGGTGAGAGAATATTTTCGAGATAGCGCCCCGACAAATGAACATAATTTAAGCCTAAGCGGTGGAGCCAATCAATGGACTTATTATTTGTCTGGAAATTATATGGATCAAGAGGGCTTACTCCGTTATGGAACTGATACGTATAAGCGTTATACGGCTTCGGGACGCATTTCGGGTAAAGTCTTTGATAATTTACGCATAGAATATCTAAATAGATTCGTGCGTACAAATTATGGACGCCCAACTTCTATGCCTGATGATTTTTATGATAATGTACTGAGAAGAGCCCGTCCAAACCGTGCAAAATATGATCCGAATGGATTTTTAATGGCTGATATCAATTACATCAATGCATTTGAAAATGGTGGACGCAGAAATGATGAACAAGATTTCCAAACTCAGCAATTCCAAGCCATTTATAATCCTATTAATGACTTAGAAATTACGGGTGAATTAAATTATAGAACTGAAACACAGTTTATCCATGAGGACGCCTTTAAGACCTATGCCTATAATGGTGATGGCGTACAACGTTACATTTCATTGTTAAGTCCTGCAAATGATTACGTATACGAATACGCTAAAAAGATGTATTTCTTTAATCCAAATGTGTACGCCAACTATAAAAAGAGCTTCAATAACCATAATATTGCTGCCATGGTTGGTTTCCAGTCCGAATGGAATAAATACAGAGATTTAGACGCTTCTCGCCGTAACTTAATCACGACTAGCTTACCTGTATTAAATCTTACAACCGATGCTACGCCTACCATTTCAGGCCAGGTGCAAGAATGGGCTACAGCAGGGTTTTTTGGTCGATTTAACTATGATTACAAAGGAAAATATCTGTTAGAAGGAAATCTTCGATACGATGGTACTTCGCGCTTTAGAAGCGATAAACAATGGAACTGGTTCCCGTCTTTATCAGCAGGTTGGAATATAGCACAAGAAGACTTTTTCCAGTCGATCTCTGCAGTTAATATGTTAAAGCTAAGAGCTTCTTATGGTATTCTTGGTAATCAAAATACCAATGATTGGTATCCTACGTATCAGGTAATGTCCAGCCTAGGTACATCAAATGGAGGATGGCTGGTAGATGGAAGTAGACCAAATACCGTGTCAGCTCCTGGCTTAATAAGTACAGCGCTAACTTGGGAACAGATTCGTAACTGGAACTATGGTCTTGATTGGGCTCTTTTAGGCAATAGATTGACAGGATCTTTTGATTATTATTTAAGGTATACAGATAATGGTGTTGGGCCTGGATTAGTATTACCTGCTACTTTAGGAACTGCGGTGCCTAGAACAAATAATATTGATATTGTAACTAAAGGTTTTGAATTTAGTTTAGGTTGGAATGATCAAAAAGGTGATTTTGGCTATAGCGCTAAAGTAAATCTATCGGATAACAGAACTAAGGTTTTAGCCTACAACAACCCGACAAATAGTTTGGATACGTATATAGCTGGTCAGTATACAAACCAAATCTGGGGATATACTACGATCGGTATAGCGAAAACAAATGAAGAGATGAATGAACATTTGGCTAAACTTGGCAATGGTGGACAAAACCCAATTAGTGGTGGTGCTTGGGAAGCTGGGGACATTATGTACGCGGATTTGAATGGTGATGGAAAAATTGATGGCGGTGCTAACACTTTGGATAATCCAGGGGATAGAACCATTATCGGAAATTCTACGCCACGCTATGCACTTGGACTTGATTTGAGCGCAAACTATAAAGGCTTTGATGTACGTGCCTTCTTTCAAGGAATATTAAAACGCGATTGGGCTCCTTCGGGTATGGTATTCTGGGGAACAACTTCTTCGGGTGAATGGTGGTCAACTGCCTTAAAAGATCACTTAGACTATTTTAGAGCAGACGAATCTCACCCTCTTGGTCAAAACTTGGATGCATATTATCCACGTCCTCTATTTAGCGGAAAAAATCAACAAGCTCAAACAGGCTATTTATTAAATGCTTCTTATATAAGATTGAAAAATGTTCAAGTGGGATATACTTTCTCTAGTTCAATGCTACAATCTATTCGTATGAATAATGCAAGGATCTTTTTCTCTGGAGAAAACCTTGCCACATTTACCAAATTA
Organism: Sphingobacterium sp. SGL-16; assembly: GCF_011043515.1. Taxonomy (NCBI): domain Bacteria; kingdom Pseudomonadati; phylum Bacteroidota; class Sphingobacteriia; order Sphingobacteriales; family Sphingobacteriaceae; genus Sphingobacterium; species Sphingobacterium sp. SGL-16. The sequence continues at coordinate 30,063 of NZ_JAAKGQ010000020.1, forward strand.
AGTAAAACGCTTGATCCAGAATCTATCGGAATCGGTAGACAAGGAGGAACAGTGTATCCTCTGTCAAAAATTTTATCATTCGGTATTAGTGCAAATTTTTAATCTATAAACTATGACAATTTTAATTTCTTATATAAAAAAAGCAGCCCTATCCTCAGTATTAGTATTATCATTAGCAAGCTGTAAGGATTTATTAGATATCACTCCACCAAGCCAGGTCTCTCCAGAGAATTATTTCAATGATGAGAGCCATTTGGCAACATATACCATTACCCGTTACGAATCGGTGTTTAGAACTGTCGAAGGAACTGGTGGCGGCGGCTTATACTTAGACGACGCTGGAACAGATAATATCACCAATAGAAATGGAAATACTAGATTTTTACCTGGTCAATGGCGAGTAGGAACTTCAGGCGGTAGTTGGGATTTTAGTACTATCTACCAACTAAATTACTTTTTGGAAACTGTTCTTCCTAAGGTGGAGAAGAAGGAAATTGCTGGTAATGAAGGGAATATTAAGCACTATCTGGGAGAGGCGTATCTTTTACGCGCGTTGACCTATTTTAACAAGCTAAAAGAGTTTGGAGATTTTCCAATTATTACAAGCGTCCTTCCTGACGATGCAACAGCATTAATAGAAGCAAGTAAACGTTCTCCAAGAAATGAAGTGGCTCGCTTTATTTTATCAGATTTAGATAAAGCAGCAGAGTTGCTGATGACAAACTCCCCACAAGGCGGAAGAACAAGGATCACTAAAAGTTTAGCTTATTTATTAAAATCAAGAGTGGCTCTGTTTGAAGCTACTTGGTTAAAATATCATAAAAATACGCCGTTAGTTCCATTAGGACCGAACTGGCCTGGGGCAGAGAAGGACTATAACAGTAACTATCAATATCCTTCGGGTAGTATCGATAATGAAATTGGGTACTTTTTAGATAACGCTATGACTTCTGCTAAAGAAGTAGCAAGTAAACATGCTTTAACAGTAAATTCTAAAGTAATCAAGGAGAGTGCTGCAGATCCAGGAAATCTTTATTATGAAATGTTCGCTTCGGAGAGTTTAAGCAGCTTTGATGAAGTATTACTTTGGAGAGATTTCGATTTGTCCTTAGGCATCGTTCAGTATTGGAATCATTACATGTATTATGGCAATGGATATGGTTATACCAGACAATTTGTAGATAACTTTTTGATGGAAAATGGATTACCAATCTATGCTTCAGGGTCAGGATATCAGGGTGATGACTTTGTAGATCAAGTAAAAATTAATAGAGACTGGCGTTTGAAATTGTTCATGCGCGCACCAGGAGAGAAAAAAGCTTTTCTAAATCTTAGTGCTGGTGCTTCTCCAGAAGTAGAACCTAGAGTACCAGTGATTGATGGAACAGCACGTTTTCAAGAGGGTACAGGTTATTCCATTAAAAAAGGATTGTCTTACAATAATGATATGCAAGCCATTGTGGGTAGAGATGTTACAGCTGTGGTCGCTTTTAGAGCTGTTGAAGCGTATCTAAATTATATTGAAGCATGCTACGAAAAAAATGGAAACCTGGATACTGATGCTAGTAATTATTGGAAAGCTATCCGCAGAAGAGCAGGAGTTAATGAAGACTACAACGTAACAATTGCTGCCACGAATATGAATATTGAAGGGCAAAATGATTGGGGAGCGTATTCTAAAAACACCTTGGTTAACCCTACTCTTTATAACATTCGTAGAGAGCGTAGAGCGGAGCTGATGGCAGAAGGTCTTCGCTATATGGATTTAATTCGTTGGAGAGCTATGGATCAACTTAATGGATTCAAAGTGGAAGGTATTAAAGTTTGGGGTCCGATGAAAGATGTATATGGAAATAGATTGGTATACGGAGGTACGACAACAAATACGGTTTCCGCACCTTCGCTAAGTACGTATTTAAGAATACATCAGATCTCGCCAAACAATCAATATTTCAATGGTTATTCCTTTACAGAGGCACATTATTTAAGTCCTATCGCGGCTAATCATTTTATTATTTCGTCTCCTGATGGAAGTAATCCGAATAATTCGCCAATTTATCAGAATCCAGGCTGGACTACTCAAGCAGGGTCTGCACCAACAGGATTTTAAAATTTACATTAGTATACATATAATCTAAATTTAGATTATGCTTTTCACAAAACAGATTTGTTAGATTTTAACAAATCTGTTTTGTATTTTGTAGAGCCTATTATAAACATCTAAATCATGCCTAAGAAATTTATTGTAACTTTTATCGTATTATTTGTTCATTCATTTTTATTTGCTCAGAAGAACATTCAAATCTCTGAAGTTGGTCAAGGTTGGGCCAAGAATACGGTCAACACCGCTGTATTTAGAAAAAATTCTTTAGTGAGTAATCAAAATTTCCAATATATCGCTTATTACGATGATAAAGGATTTTTGATCGTGGGGCAACGTAAACTAAATTCTTCTACCTGGACATTAAAAAATACGGGCTTAAAAGGGAATGCAAAGGATGCGCACAATGTCATAAGTATTATGCTCGATGGTGCAAACTATTTGCATGTAGCCTTCGATCACCACAATTCTAAATTGCGTTATATCCGTTCATTAGAACCGAATAGTTTAGAATTTTCTGCCGAAATACCGATGGTAGGAACCCAAGAAAAATATGTTTCGTATCCTGAGTTTTTTAAATTGACCAATGGCAATTTGTTGTTTATGTATCGCGACGGAGGCTCAGGCAATGGCAATTTGATGATAAACCGCTATATTTTTTCTGAAAAGAAATGGCTACGTTTGCAAGATAAATTGATCGATGGCGAAGGAAAACGCAATGCGTATTGGCAATCTTATATAGATGACAAAGGTAGAATCCATATTTCGTGGGTGTGGCGAGAAAGTCCTGATGTTGCAAGCAATCACGACATGGCATATGCCTATTCAGATGATGAAGGCATAACTTGGAAAAAAACAACGGGTGAGCTTTATCATTTACCTATCACTGCCAAAGATGCAGAATATGCCATTCGCATTCCCGAAAAGAGTGACTTAATAAATCAAACCGCCATGTCGGCGGATGAAAATGGAAATCCTTTTATTGTCTCCTATTGGCGAGATCAACATGCCGACAAACCACAATATAAAATCATCTATTTGAACAAAGGGAAATGGTTAACCCACTCCTTTGATTTTAGAAAAACGACATTTTCTTTGGGAGGACATGGAACAAAGCAAATTCCTATTTCTAGACCTCAATTATTAGTGAAAGGAAAAGCGCACAAAACTAAGATCTGGATGATTTTTCGGGATGAAGAAAGAAATAATGCGATATCGGTGTTGAGCTGGACTAAAAATAAGCCTAGCCGAATTCTCATCGAAGATATATACAACAATTCTGTTGCAGCTTGGGAACCTACCTATGATACGGAACTTTGGAGAAGCCAGAAAAGACTAAGCCTATTCGTACAACACACCGTGCAAGTGGATGGTGAAGGATTGGCTGAAAGTGATTCCACTCCAGTGCGTGTACTGGATTTGAAACCTTAATATGCTTAACAACTAAAATATTCAAGTCTATATAGTATTTGAATTATACATAACCAATATAAGCTGTCAGTACGGGGCTCACCCAACATGACAGTCCATAACAGTTAAATTAATTTTAACAAATAACTTAGATTTTACATAAACCTAATTAGATTTTAAACAATTATGAATGCAATTGCAGGGGTTTTATTTCATTTTATAGGAGGCTTTGCGTCTGGGAGTTTTTATGTCCCGTACAAGAAAGTGAAAGATTGGTCGTGGGAAGCGATGTGGATTTTAGGAGGATTATTCTCCTGGATTATTGTTCCACCATTGGCCGCATGGCTAACTATTCCAAACTTTTCGGATATCATCGCGCAAGCTGATAAATCTGTATTAGGATTTACTTTTTTGTTTGGCGTATTGTGGGGGATTGGAGGCTTGACTTATGGTTTGGGCGTCCGCTATTTAGGTGTTTCTTTAGGCAGTAGCATTATCTTAGGATTAAGTATGGTTTTGGGTGCATTGATGCCTGCAATCTACTATTTTTTCAATCCTGCGGATGGAAAGCATGGTATTGATTTCTTCTTTTCAACAGCTTCGGGTTTATGTGTGCTGGGCGGGATGCTTCTTTGTGTTGTTGGAATTTACTTATGTGGAAAAGCTGGCGTGCTTAAAGAAAAAAGTTTATCCTCTGCTAATGTGCAAGATAAAAAAGACTACAATTTTGGGATTGGAATTATCGTAGCATTGATTTCTGGAGCATTAAGTGCCTGTTTTAATTTCGCGATAGAAGCGGGAAAACCAATGGCCGATGTAGCTAATGAGCTTTGGAAAGCGGCTAATCCTGATCAAGGTGAATTTCTTTACCAAAATAACGTAACCTATATCGTGATTCTCTGGGGAGGTTTCTTGACCAACTTTGTATGGTGCGCTTACTTATTGTTCAAAAACAAAACCCTTACAGATTATTCAAAAGCATCTGCTCCATTAACTAAGAATCTATTGTTATGTGCCTTGGCTGGTACGACTTGGTACTTACAGTTTTTCTTCTACGGAATGGGAGAAAGCCGCTTGGGTAATGGTGCAAGTTCATGGATTCTGCACATGGCATTTATCATTTTGATATCTAATGCTTGGGGAGTTTTATTAAAAGAATGGAAGGGTGTAAGCAAATCTACGCACACTGCCATTATTTCGGGTATTGTAATTATCATCCTATCTATTTGTGTAGTAGGATTCGCTAAAACGTTAGAATAAAATATTTACTAAGATTTATGCAAACAAAAACATATCAACATGTGAATTACCTTTGGGATGAGGAAATAGCTAAATCCTTTGAGGGAGATGAAGTCGCGTTATTGTTATATCGATCCAATATTTTGGGTTCGGATCTAAGGATAACCAATTATGGGGGAGGTAATACATCATGTAAAATGGTGGATAAGGATCCGCTTACAGGTGAAGAAGTGGAAGTGATGTGGATTAAAGGTTCTGGTGGTGACATAGGTACACTCAAAAAGTCTGGTTTGGCAGCCTTATATGTCGAGCGACTTCGCAATCTAGAAAAAGTCTATCGTGGTATTGAACATGAGGATGAGATGGTAGAACTTTTCAACCACTGTATTTTTGATTTGTCATCAAAAGCACCTTCTATTGACACACCATTGCATGGATTTCTTCCTTTCAAACATATTGACCACTTGCACCCTGATGCAGCTATCGCTATTGCGGCAGCTAAAGATGGTAAGCAAATCACGGCAGATTTGTTCAAAGGAACAATAGGTTGGGTAGATTGGCAAAAGCCAGGCTTTGATTTAGGTTTGCAATTGCGCGATTGTTTAGAACAAAATCCAGGAATCCGTGGCATCATGCTGGGTTCGCATGGACTTTTCACCTGGGGGGACACGGCGTATGAATGTTATTTAAATTCATTGGATGTCATTGAAACCTGTGCTGCATACTTAGAAGAAAATTACGGCAAGACAAGACCTGTTTTCGGTGGTCAGAAAGTAGAAAGTTTGGAGCAAGAAGATAGATGGGCACAAGCAGCTGCTATTGCGCCTGTTTTAAGAGGTTTTTGTTCGAGCGAGCGTCCAATGATTGGACATTTCTCTGATGATGCTAGAGTGTTAGAATTTATAAATTCTAATGATTTGGAGAAGTTAGCTCCTTTAGGGACAAGCTGTCCCGACCATTTCTTACGTACGAAGATTCAGCCTTTAATTTTGAACTTGGATAAGAACGAGGATTTATCTGATATAGAAGGCATAAAAGCAAAATTGCTTCCTTTATTTGAGGACTACAGAGCGATGTATACGGAATATTACGAAACCTGTAAACATCCAAATAGTCCAGCTATTCGTGACAGAAATCCTGTGGTAATCATCTATCCGGGAGTTGGTATGTTTGCTTTCGCAAAAGATAAGCAAACCGCACGTGTAGCGTCTGAATTTTATACCAATGCCATCAATGTAATGAAAGGAGCGGAAGCGGTGAGTGAATATACTTCACTGCCGAGACAAGAAGCTTTCAATATTGAATATTGGTTGTTGGAAGAAGCGAAATTGCAACGTATGCCTAAACCCAAAGCCCTATCTGGTAAAATTGCTTTAGTAACTGGAAGTGCTGGCGGAATTGGGAAAGCAATTGCAAAACGCTTCGCACAGGAAGGAGCCGTAGTGGTTTTGAATGACTTAAACGAAGAGCGTTTAGCAGATGCTAAAGCCGAATTCATCGGTTTATTTGGGAAAGATAATGTAACAACTGCAGTATTGGATGTAACCAATCAAGACCAAATTGAAGAAGCGTTAAAAGTTGCTGCTTTGAGTTTCGGAGGAGTAGATATAATCGTTAATAATGCGGGATTGTCGATATCCAAATCCATTGAGGATCATACCCATAAAGATTGGGATATTTTATATGATGTATTGGTAAAAGGTCAGTTCTTGGTGACACAGGGTGCGACGAAAGTGATGAAAGCTCAAAATATCGGGGGCGACATCGTGAATATTGTAAGTAAAAATGCTTTAGTAAGTGGACCGAATAATGCAGGATATGGCTCTGCTAAAGCAGCACAATTGCACCTGAGCAGATTGAACGCTGCAGAATTGGGCGCTTCCAAAATTAGAGTAAATGTAGTAAACCCAGATGCGGTTATCTCAGATAGTAATATTTGGGCTGGAGGTTGGGCCGAAGGTAGAGCAAAAGCTTACGGTATTACGGTAGAAGAATTACCAGCTTACTATGCAAAACGAACATTGTTAAATGAAATAATCTTGCCAGATGATATAGCCAATGCTTGTTTTGCATTTGTAGGCGGTGAACTAAATAAATCTACAGGCAACGTATTGAATGTAGATGGCGGAGTAGCCATGGCATTTGTTAGGTAACATTTTTTAAACATGTAAATAGTTAGAAAGATATTTTCTATTTTTCTAACTATCTAACCATTTATACTTATGAAAATCGAGCAATCAATTATAGATCAACATAACCAACAATTATTAGCTAAACATACTAAACAAGTCGATTTCTTAAAGGAAAGTATTTCGAACTTTGAAGAAATTGTTTCGAAAGTACAAAAATTCAATATTGCAATTCCAAGCTGGGCTTTAGGGACTGGTGGTACACGTTTTGGACGTTTCAGTGGAAAAGGTGAGCCAGGTAATTTAGAGCAAAAAATAGAAGATGTAGGTTTGTTGCACGCATTAAATAAATCTAGTGGTGCAATTTCACTTCATATTCCGTGGGATATACCTCAAGATGCTGAAAAAATAAAAGCATTAGCGGCATCATATGGATTGGCGTTCGATGCAGTGAATTCAAATACTTTTCAAGATCAGCCCAATCAAGCACTTAGTTATAAGTTCGGGTCGTTGCATCATGTAGATCCTGCGGTTCGCAAACAGGCGGTTGAACATAATATTGAAGTAATTAAACACGGTATTGCTTTAGGTTCTAAAGCGTTGACAGTATGGTTAGCGGATGGTTCTTCTTTCCCAGGACAATTGAATTTCCGTGAAGCTTTTCAAAATACATTAGAAAGTTTAAAAGAAATCTATAAGCATCTACCTTCAGATTGGAAAATGTTTATTGAATACAAAGCTTTTGAGCCTAACTTCTATTCGACAACAATAGCAGATTGGGGCCAATCTTTATTACTGGCGAATAAATTGGGTGATCAAGCTTATACTTTGGTGGACTTAGGTCACCATTTACCAAATGCAAATATCGAGCAGATCGTAGCTCTATTGTTAATGGAAGGCAAACTAGCTGGTTTCCATTTTAATGATAGTAAATATGCGGATGATGATTTGACAGCTGGAGCTATCAAACCTTACCAATTGTTTTTGATTTTCAATGAATTAGTAGATGGTATGGATGCCAGAGGAATCGATCATGCTACTGGTTTGGGCTGGATGATTGATGCTTCCCACAATTTGAAGGATCCTTTAGCGGATTTATTACAATCTGTTGAGGCCATAAAAATGGCTTATGCACAGGCTTTATTAGTAGATAGACAAGCGTTGAAAAAAGCACAACAAGAAAACAATGTGGTAGCAACGCAAGAAATATTACAAGATGCTTTTCGTACGGATGTACGCGCATTAGTAGCGGAGGCTCGTTTGCGTGAAGGTGCTGCGCTTAGTCCTATAAAACTGTTTACGGACATTAATGTTAGACAACAATTAATCAACGAACGCGGGGAATCGACTGTAGCGACTGGTTTATAATATTTAGATACGGAAGGATGGGAAAAGAGCGTATACCAGTCATAGCTATTTTTGATGTTGGAAAGACAAATAAAAAGTTGTTTTTGTTCGACGAACATTACCACATTGTATTTGAGCGTTCAGCGCGATTTTTGGAAACTGTCGATGAAGATGGATTCCCTTGTGAGAATTTAGAGAGTTTACGATTGTCTGTTTTCGATTCCTTACATGAGGTTTTTCGTAAGACAGAATACGATATTAAAGCGATAAATTTCACGTCATATGGAGCTAGTTTTGTGTATTTGGATCAAAACGGAAGACCACTGACGCCGCTTTACAATTACCTAAAAGATTATCCTGCAGAGATGCAGGATGAATTGCATCAAAGTTATGGTGGTGAAGATAAGTTTGCTTTGAATACAGCCTCCCCACCACTGGGAAGTTTGAATTCTGGCAAGCAAATTTATCGTTTGATGAAGGAAAAACCTTCTATTTTCGATGAGGTAAAATACGCGTTGCACTTACCACAATACTTGAGTTTCTTGGTTTCAGGACAAGTGTATTCAGACATGACCAGTATTGGTTGTCATACCGCTCTGTGGGATTTTAATACAAAAGATTACCATCAATGGGTCAAGGATTGTGATATAGATCAAAAACTAGCGCCAATTGTAAATGGTAAGGACGTATTTTCAAGTACCTTTCCTGGTAGCACCTACAAAGTAGGAACAGGCTTGCACGATAGCTCTTCGGCCCTTATTCCGTATTTAGTTAATTTTCACGAACCATTCGTGTTGATTTCTACGGGTACATGGTGCATTTCGATGAATCCTTTCAATGATGAACCATTGACTAAAGCGCAACTAGATCAAGATTGTTTGTTCTATTTGACATACAATGGTACACCTGTGAAAGCCTCTCGATTATTTGCAGGATATGAACACGAGCTTCAGTCCAAACGGATAGCAGATCATTTCAATGTGACAACGGCTCGCTTCAAGCACTTTGAAATCAATTGGAGTATCGTAGAGAATCTGCATATGGAGCAAAATATTGACGATTTTTCGCTCAATACTTTTGGAGGATTAGATCTCACTCAATTCAATAATTATGAAGAAGCTTATCACGCTTTGATTGTTTGTTTGGTCAATGCGCAAGTAAAATCAACCGAGTTGGTACTTGCAAAGCAGAATATTAAACGAATTTTTGTGGATGGCGGTTTTAGTAAAAATCATATTTACATGAATTTATTAGCAAGAAGATTTCCAACTATTGAGATCTATGCAGCTTCAATGGCGCAAGCAACAGCTATAGGTGCAGCGCTTTTGATTCATGAACATTGGAACACTTTGCCTTTCCCCAATAATATTATTGAGTTACGTTATTATAGAGCATAAATAAACCGAAATAAATTTACTGCTATTTGCTAACGCTCTATATCTAAAAAGATAAGGGCGTTTGCTTTTCTTAGCCATAAAAACCATTAACCTATGATTTTTAAAACGCTTTTATTATTGATATTGTCGACTAATCTAGTCCTTGCTCAAAGTAGACAAGTCTTTGATTTTACCCAAAAGAAATCGAAAGAAAAAGATGTTGTTCGAATCAATGAACCCGTAAGTTTTAAGAAGGAGATAGGTTATGGTTTTGATCTGAATACAAAAGATGCTGTACAGTTTTTAAAGAATAAGAAGCATTCCACCTTATTTAGTGACAAACCTTTTTATTTTTCCACCGCTGTGGAGGAAGGAAATTATAAAGTCACTATTGAATACCGAGGAGTAGAAAATCAAACGATCTATTCCACCGTGCGGTCGGAATCCCGTCGTTGGTCGTTGGATCATATCGAAATTCCCCAACGGAAAAAAATAATTAAACAATTCAGTGTACACATCAAAAATCCAAAGATTAAAGAAGGCTTGGACGTGCGATTGAAAGCTCCACGTGAAAATGAAAAATTAGATTGGGATAATAAGCTGACTTTAGAATTTCAAGGAGAAAATAATATTGAACGCATTATCATTGAGCCTATTAAAAAAGCAACTACTTTGTTCTTGGCTGGAAATTCTACCGTTGTGAATCAAGAGCACGAGCCTTGGGCTTCCTGGGGACAGATGATTCCAAGATATTTTGATACGAGCATAATCGTGGCGAATCACGCGGAATCGGGTTTGGCTTTAAGTTCTTTTTTATCATCAAATCGATTGGAAAAGATTCTTTCTATGGCCAAGCCAGGCGATTATTTGTTTATAGAATTTGGACATAATGATCAAAAGGAAACTGGTGAAAAAGCTGGTGCATTTAATGGTTATACTGAGCGCTTACGACTATTCGTTACCAAGTTCAGAGAAATAGGAGGGCATCCCATCATCGTAACATCCACGGAGCGAAGATCTTTTGATGCTGATGGACATCTAAATTATACTTTAGGAGATTATCCTGCTGCGGCACGCAAGGTTGCTGAAGAATTGCATGTTCCACTTATAGACTTAAATAGCATGACAAGGGAATTTTATGTGGCTCTGGGAGTAGAAAATTCCAAGAAGGCGTTGGTGCATTATCCAGCTAATTCTTTTCCCGATCAACCTAATGTTTTACAAGACAATACGCACTTCAATACCTATGGAGCAGGACAGATTGCCAAGATGATTTTGCAAGGAATCAAAGAGTTAAATCTGCCTATTTCAAAAAATATAATTGATTTTCAAAAATATTCACCTGCCAAGCCAGATGATTTTGTAGGATGGAAATGGCCTTTGAGTATTTTATCGAGTCAAATTAAACCTGATGGAAATTGATAACTGTCTGAAGAACAGTTATTTATTTTTAGATCTCTTTTGTTAGTTACTTATTGTTCGGTAGTTGATAAAATGTCTGATATCGTGTTAGTTACAGGATAGTGCAGGTTGCTGTAATTTCAGGGATACAATATATTTGATATTACATTAGATTAGCATGTAACCAATTAATCACGACCAAAACATTAAAGGAAGTGATTTACCAATTATAGAAGAAACTTTTAAAAATTTTATCAGCAAGAAGCATGAAGTAGGTATTCTCAGGAATAATCTGTAATACCTTTTTCAACAAACTATTGTCTCCAGTTTTAAAATCTTAAGAAGGCGTGGACAATAGACCTATGATCAATAGTATAAACCTACAAGACAATTGTATGAGTATTAAAAGAACTGTTTTATTTACGTGTTTATGTTTCGCGATTATCATTGTGGGATGTAGAAAGGAAGCATTTGACGCTTATTACGGAAGACCGAAAGGATTAGCTAGTCCTATTTACCAACAGCTTGATTCCATGGGTGATTTTAAGTATTTTTTGTCCTGTATTGAAAAAGCTGGATATCGAAATACTTTAGGATCTGCCTCTTCGTGGACGGTATTCGCTCCAACGGATCGCGCTTTTCAACAATTTATGACCGAAAATAGTATTTCGGATACCAGCCAAATTGACAAAAAATTAGCTGAAAAGATTGTACGTACATCGATGATCTATGACGGCGAGCGTCTAGAAAAATTGGCAGATTATTTCCATTCAAGAGGATGGATTGAAGGACTTGGTTTTAGAAGACGTACCGTATATTATGATTTCGTCGAAGATGAAGTTCAAAGTGACGGAAAAATTAGAAAAATTATATCTACAAATCGCGGAGCTGGAGCTGCTTACATAGAGGCTGAGAACAATAATAAGCATATAACCTACTTTTTCAATGCCTATATGTCATCAAATGGGTTAAGCGCAACAGACTACAAAACATTCTATCCCAACTCCAATTATACAGGTTTAAATGTTCTAGGTGCAACTATTGACCCAGCACGCAGTAATATAATTGCAGAAAATGGATATATCCATGTGGTTGACAAAGTATTGATGCCAGAACCAAGTATTGACCAATATCTACGTAGTAACTCACAATACAGTGAATTCAAAAATATGTTAGACTTCTTCGCTACTTACAATTACAATGCAACCGTAACACGTAAGAATGAAGTCTTAACAGGCAAAAGAGATTCGGTATTCGTAAAAGGATATTCAAGTATAGCATTCGCACTGAATAATGAAAATTATATCAAAGAAGATGCGAATGACGCACAAATGAATAATTATTCTGTTACTATTCCAACGAATGCTGCAGTGCGTGATTACGCTAAACGTGTACTTTTAAAATACTATCCATCAGGAACAACAATTAAAGACCTATTCTATAGCAATCCCATAGTGCTATCAGAATACATTAATTCACATTTCTACAATACACAACTTTGGCCTTCTAGGTTTACTTCGCAGCCTAATATTGGTGGGGAGGTTACTAAACTTACGCCTCAAAACATTATTGAGTCAAAAATATTAAGTAATGGTGCTTTCTACGGCGTGAACTCTTCACAGCAAGCGAATGTATTTCAATCGGTATATGGAAATGTATTATTAGACCCGAAATATAGTTTTATGCGTACGGCTTTAGAACGTATGGGGCTACATATTACTTTACGTATTCCTACCATCCGTTATATGTTAGTTTTGATTTCGGATGAAAAACTATATGATATGGGATTTGCCTATGATGCATATAATACTTCAGATCCAATACGTTTCAAGGGTGGTAATGGTACCCCTGAAATGCGCGAAATCATTATGTCGCATATTATTCCTTTAGAAGCGGATCCTATTCCTACACTTTCTGGCAAGGGAATTTTAGAAAGTTTCGGTGGAGAATATGTAAAATTTGACAATATGAAACTCATGTCAAGTGGTACACAAGACAGTGCAGTGGATAAAAGATATGTTAAAATTGACTCCATTAGTATTGGTAATAGCCAATCAGGACCTCTTAATGGGGTGGCAGTATACCTCGATGGCGCCTTGACATCATCGAATACCAATACAGGATTTTTACTTCGTAATTTAGGTGCTGATAAAGCGGATTCACCGTATAACAGATTCTACAGATACCTCATTGCGAGTAGCTTATATAATGCTACAGATGGCATTGTAAAAGGAGTAGATATTGGAGCGAATTATACATTGCTAATACCAAATAATGAAGCTATAGCAGCAGCAATAGCCAATGGTGATTTGCCAGCGGCCGAAAATACTACTGATGTGGTCCTTAAAAACAAAATAACACTTTTCTTACAATATCATATTGCTCGAAACTCTTTTGCTATTGATGGTAAAAAGCAAGGCACATTCGAAACTTTATGTAAAGATGTCGAAGGCAATACACAGGTAGTAGAAGTAGTAACAAACCAAAATAATAGACTTCAAATAAGGGATAACTCAAATAATCTGGTGGAAGCAGATGTTGCAAAAAGCAATCAATTAGGACAGCGTATTGTCATTCATTCTTTATCTGGTTATTTAAGAAACGGAATCTAATTCATTTTATAATTATGACAAGACATTTAAATATTTTATTCGTTATAATCGGATTTATCTTCTGTTTTTCCTCCACAGACGCTGTTGCGCAAACAGCAGAAACTGTGATTGTAGGTAAAATTACCGATAAAGAAACTAAAGAGCCTGTTGCTGGAGCTACGGTGGTCTTAAAAGACAAAGAAAATCGAACTATCGTAGGTACCACATCGGATATTGAAGGAAATTATAGTTTACGTACAAAGATTAGTGGTTTACGCCTTAGTGTAACCAGTACAGGTTATAAGCCTTCGGGCAATATCACAGTTGGTGAAAGAACAACTATCAATGTACAAATTGAATCTACGTCGCATCAAGTAGAAGAAGTCGTAATTAGTGCATCAAAACCTGTAGATGATGGTACAGGAATGGGCATCTCTAAAGCACGTTCTACTGCTTCTATCGCTACGATCAATATGGCAGAATTAGAAGAGATGCAATCTGCATCTATTGACCAAGCTTTGCAAGGTCGTCTTCCTGGTGTCGATATTGCTACAGTATCTGGTGATCCAGGTGCAGGTATGCAAATTAAGATTAGGGGTACTACTTCTTTGAATGGAGCTTCGGACCCTCTAATAGTAGTGGACGGTATGCCGTATGATATTACTATTCCTGATGATTTTGACTTTGCTACTTCGGATGATAATGCTTACGGTCAATTATTAAATATTGCCCCTTCAGATATACAGGATATTTCGGTATTAAAAGATGCTGCTGCTACTGCTGTGTGGGGATCGCGTGGTGCTAATGGTGTATTGGTCATCAATACGAAAAGGGGTACAGTGAGCAAACCAACGTTAGGTTATACGTTCAAAGGTTCTATTTCAAAACAACCTAGCCCAATTCCATTGTTGAACGGTGATCAGTATACCACCTTATTGTTAGAGGAATTCTACAATGCTGGAAGAGTGTTTTCTACTTCAGAAAATGCACAACAATTCCAATACGATCCATACAATACATATACCTATCACAATTTTAGCAATAATAGTGATTGGGTGGATGCAATTACACAATTAGGTTATTTTCAGGATCATAATGTCCAGATTCGTGGTGGTGGTGAAAAAGCGAGATATATGGGTTCGTTAGGATATTTTAACAATGCGGGTACGACAAAGGGAACTTCTTCGGACAGGCTATCAGCACGTATCAACTTAGATTATATCGTGTCTGAGCGTATTACTTTCCAATCGGATTTGTCATATACGCACGTGAATACCAATCAAAACTATTTCAGGACAGTAAGGGATATTGCATACCGCAAAATGCCAAACCAAGCAATTTGGGAATATGATGAGTATGGAAATTTAACTGGAAATTTATTTACGCCAATAAGTACAGCTCAAGGAACATACTCGGGAACGTATAACCCATTATCAATGGCAGAAAATGCATTGAGTAACCAATTGGGTGATGTGTTGAATTCAAGATTTGCGGTTCGCTATCAGATTATTCCACAGATCGTGACCTTGACAAGTAATTTATCTTTTAACATTAATAATAATAAAACCAAAACTTTCTTGCCTCAAATTGCAACAGGTAGACCTTTCACCGAAAATTCGGTAAACGTTGCGAATGACTCGGATTACGATAAGTTCAATATGAGTACCAAGACAAGCTTATTGATTAACCCAAATTTTGGATTAGACCATTTGTTCACGGGTAATATATCTTTATTTACAAATCAAGATCGCTACACAATTCAAGGTTTGTCATCAACAAATACGGGATCGTCTTATTTGCAGGATCCATCTATTCCTTCGCGTACCCTAACGGGAAATGCTACATCAATATTGACAGAAAGTCGTTCTGTAGGTTTGTTAGGCCAAGTAAACTATACCTTCAAAAATAGATACATTTTAGTAGCTAGTATGCGTATGGATGGTAACTCAAGATTTGGTACAGCTAATAGATTTGGTTACTTCCCATCACTGTCAGGTGCTTGGCGTATGGGACAAGAGAAATTTATTAAGGATTTAGGTTTTGTTAATGATATAAAATTCAGAGCGAGCTGGGGACAAAGTGGTAACGCACCTAGAAACGACTACTCGTATATCAATATTTACAATACTTTCGATTATGCGTATTTAGGAGAGAACGGTGTGTATTCATCTAATATCGAGTTATCAGATTTGCGTTGGGAAACTATCACACAATCGAATGTGGGTATAGATATCGAATTATTCAATAACCGTTTGATATTAGGAGGTGATGTGTACAAACGCAGAACTTCCGATTTGATGATGAATGATATCCAAATCGCAAGCTACAATGGTTTCAATTCATTAAGTATGAATGTCGGCGTAATGGATAATGACGGTTGGGAAGCAAGTGTTTATTATAATCCGGTACGTAATAATAAATGGAATGTTAATTTCAATTTCAATATAGCAAACAATCGTAATGTGATTCGTGAAATATCACCATTATATCCACGAGAAAATGCGCGTTCTTCATTGAGAAATAAAGCATTCTTCACGTATCTACAAGAAGATAACCCATTTGGATCGTTCTATGGATTCCGTTACCAAGGTGTCTACAAAGACAAAGACGAAACAATAGCTAAAGACCGTGAAGGCAACCAGATCATAAGTCCTGATGGTGAAACGATCTATATGCGCTTTAATTATCCTACGGTTGATTATGTTTTCCAACCAGGTGACGCCAAATATGAAGATATCAATTTCGATGGTGTAATTGACCACAAAGATATTGTTTACTTAGGTAACAGTAATCCAAAATTAACAGGAGGATTTGGTATAAATGTAAGTTACAATAAGCAATGGTCCTTATTGACATTCTTCAACTATAGACAAGGTTCGGATATCATCAATGCAACCAAGATGAATACAACGGATATGTTGAGCTACAATAATCAAAGTACAGCCGTATTGAGACGTTGGAGAAAAGAAGGTGATGTAACCGATATTCCACGAGCATTGTATGGTACAGGTTACAACTCGTTAGGTTCAAGCCGTTATGTAGAAGATGCGAGTTTCTTACGTCTACGTACAGTAACATTAAAGTATGATTTTGCAAAAGGATTCTTAGATCGCGTGAAAATGGGGCAATTGAGCACCTATGTTACTGTGGAAAATTTATTGACATTCACAAAGTATACAGGTCAAGATCCAGATGTAGCGGTGCGCTATAAAGATGCATTCTCCGTGTTGATGGACAATTCGATGACACCTCCGTTGAAGACAATAACTTTAGGTATTAATGCAAGATTTTAATTAAGAGACGATGAGAAAAATATATATTGTTGGTCTATTAACCTTATTGGGATTTGTAGTGACCTCATGTAATAAATGGTTGGATCTACAACCTCAAGATGGTATTACAAAAGCAGAATTTTGGAAAACGAAGGAGGATGTGCGTGCAGCTTTGATGGGTATCTATTCTTCGTTGAATGCCGGACCAGTAGAGACAAGGGTATTTTTGTGGGGAGAGCTAAGAGCTGACATGGTAAATGTGTCCAGTTACGCTGCGGATGATTATAGACTTGTCAAAAATTATAATGTATTAAGTACAAATGATATTGCAAATTGGGGAGCATTATACAATGTAATCAACAATTGTAATCTCTTGATTGATTTTGCTCCTGAAGCTAAAGCTGTAGATCCTACATTTACGGAGGCTACTTACAATAGTTACGTTGGTGAAGCTTTAACTATTCGCAGTCTATTGTACTTCTATTTAATACGTACATTCAAAGAAATTCCACTTAAACTTAAAGGTTCTTACCGTGATACTGATGTTCAAAATATCGGAGCAGTATCTGCTGACAAAGTATTGAGTCAATTGGAGCAAGACCTTAAACAAGCACAGACACTTGTCCCAGATTACCATGTAACTCCAGGAAACAATTTCTCTATTAATCCTTCTAACACAGGAAGAATTACTAAACCTGCAGTACACATGTTATTGGCCGAAGTGTATATGTGGAAGGAACAATATGCCCTGGCAGAAGTAGAATTGAACAAAGTGTTATCTACACAAAGGTATCAACTTATTGGGCGAGTTGCTTCTAATTCATTTGATATCTCTAGTTCAGAAACCATTTTTGAGATTAGTCACAAAGACTCTAGAGCAAATCCATTAACTCCACTAGTTTATGTGGGACGAATTCCTTACATCGCTTTAACAGAAGTTATCAATATGGATTTCTTCCCGCCTAATATGGAAGTAGACGTCGATAAATCTGACAGCCGTGGCGAAGGCGTATTGTATCTGAGCAGTGGTATGATTAGCAAATACGGAACAGAAAATCCTAGTTACTATAATTTCCCAATCTTTCGAATCTCAGACGCTTTATTGCTAAAAGCTGAAGCTGCAGCAGAGCAAGGTAGAGGTGCAGAAGCATTACAACTTATCGCCGAGCTGAGGGAGAGCAGAGGCGCGATTGAAGCAAGTAACAGACAACTTAATGAGAGTGATTTAGACGATATTATTCAATTTATTTTTGAAGAGCGCGCCCGCGAATTCGCTTTCGAAGGAAAACGTTGGTTTGATGTGCTTCGTCTAGCTAAAAAAGACAATTATTCTAACATTGGAGTACTTATCGATGTCGTAACTAAGATAGTCGATGCATCGGTACAACAGTCAGCATTGAATAAAGTACGTGACGTAAACAGTCACTATCTACCAATACATGAAGAGGAATTATTCAAAGACAACACATTGGTTCAGAATCCATTTTATCTAAAATAAAACGATATGAAAAGATTTTCAAATCAATATTGGATATACGGCGTATTGACAATATTAGTAGTATTTTTCATGAATGCCTGTCAGAAGGTTAATTACAGAGAGACTACTACAGATGAAGTTAATATCACAGGATATTTAGAAAATAACAAAGATCAGTTTTCTTTATTCATTGATATTCTTTACCGCTCTAAATCAGCAGGATTTTTAGGAGCATATGGAACCTATACTTTATTCGCTCCTACAAATGATGCGGTAAACGAATGGATAAAAAGTAACGGCAAATCGAGCATTACGGACTTTAGTGAAAATGAATTACTTGATATCGTAAAATACCATGTCGTACGTGATACTGTGGGAACTACACGATTTACGGATGGTAAGATCAAATCACCAACATTATTTGGTGAATATCTGTACACCGATGTGGCTAATCAGACTTTCCGAGTGAATAGAACAGCTAGCATTACTAAAAGTAATATCCAGACTGGAAATGGTGTGGTCCATGTCATTAACAAAATGTTGACACCTCCAGCTTTAAGTTTAGCAGAAATTATTGACAGCGATTCACGCTATAGCATATTTGCGCAAGCATTAAAAGAAACTGGATTTTACGATACCTTATATTTCAAACGTGGAAATGTGGTGCCAGTAGAAAAACGTTTTCAAACGGTCATCGTAGAATCGGATTCAGTGTTGAAAGCACAAGGAATCAATGATTATACTGCTTTCAAACAAAAATATTCGCACTTGAATAACCCTAAAAATCCTAAAGATAGCTTGTGGTTATACATGGCATACCATATCGTAAATGACGGAAAGTTCTTGGAAGATATTATTCAGTCCATGACTTTATATACGTTAGCACCAAAAGAAATTATCAGTACGAAATTTGAAAATTCGAAAGTTTTGTTGAATGAAGACGTGTTCAATGGAGTTTTAGAGCCAGGAGCAGAATTAAATCGTTCGCGTTCTGATGTGTTAGCGTCTAATGGCGTACTGCACGAAAGTAAACAGTCATTCAGAATAAAAGTCCGAGCGCAAGTACCTGTTTATTTTGATATCGCTTCCTCGCCGGAATTGGTTTCTGCTTTAGGAGGATCATACCGTAATAAACGTGTATCCTTAATTGCGAATGGTCTGCCTATAGCCAATTCATTTACATTCTATCCGCTTAATGTAAGTACGATTGGAACAAATAGCTATGGAGTATCCCTTATTGGTGATAAGAGACCATACGCAAATGGTGATTTCCTAGATTTGACATTGAGTACTACAAGTCCAAATAGACCACATAGCTTTGAAATCAAAACACCTTTCTTGGTAAAAGGTAGATACAAAGTTTGGGTTTGTTATGTACAGAATGGTAACGGTGCCGATTTACAAGTGACATTCAACCCAGGAAAACCAGACGAACAAATTTTACCAAACCTTGTAATGGTTAACCAAACTTTAAATGGCGGGTCTGGTGTAAGTACAACAGTATTACGTGATGATCCAAATTCAGATAATTTGCTATTGGCACAAGGTTACAAACGCTATTATGCTACAGTGGGAGATTATAATCCAAATGGAATTACACAAGGTTTGAGACCAAAAGATGGTGACGGAACATTGAACGTAGGACGTTTGGCAGGTACAATCAACGTGGAAACTACCGACAGACACACCTTGAGATTTTATGCTATTAGTGAACCAAGATGGCAAAGTAATGGTGTTTGGTTGGATATGATTCATTTTATCCCTGCAGACGATCCAGAGCAATATTATCCGAGATTCCACCATTATCCAGGTGAATTATTCTATAGACCACAATAAATGAGAAAGATACGCATGAAGAAAATTTTAAATTATATAGTGCCGATGCTCTGCATTTGTCTTGCTAGTTGTAATGACAAATGGGAAGAACATTTTGGTAAGGATGATGCAAATACACAGAAAAACTTGTTCGAAGTTGTTTCTTCCACAACTGAATACAGTGCTTTTGCCGAATTATTGGAAAAATCGGGTTATGCTGAATCTTTAAAAGCTTCAAAAAACTACACGGTGCTAATCCCAACGAATGAAGCGATTAATGCGGCCAAAAACCAGTATAATTTCAATGACACCTCGGTAGTGAGAAGTTTTGTAGGCTATCACCTTATCAATTCGATTTATAGTGTAAATGATAATACAGATACGGTCAAAGCATTAAACTTCAGAAACAAATACGTAGAATTTACGCGTGGTACTTTTGATGGTATACAGCCGACTGCTAAGAATTTAACTGCTAGCAATGGACTATATCATGTGATAGGTCAACCTTTGAAGCCGTTAAGCAATATTTTTACGTTAGTTAAAACTGAATTTGAGAATACCAAACAAGTAGAGGCTATTTCGTCCTTTGATACAGCTTATGTTGAAAATGGAGAGACTTTCTATAAAAGTAGTCCAGTATGGATGTCAGAGGTACGTCGCAATATGACGACTGAGAACAGAAAGTATACTTATTTCGTGATTGATGATGCAAATTTTGAAGCCGAATTGAATAAACTAACTCCTTTTTTCAAAACGAATTATGTGGAAGGAAATACGCATCGACCTGATAGTACAACCACTTTCTTCACGAAGAAATTCTTGTTAAGAGATTTTATCGTTGAAGGTGATTTGTTGGAAAACCAGCTTAATAGCGAACTGACGTCGATTAGTGGTACTAAATTTACAATTCCTTCAGGAAGTCTAATATCAAGACACAAAGCGAGTAATGGTGTCGTTTATCGCGTTCATAGTATTGATTTCCAGTTACAGAATCAGATAAAGGAAAAAATTGTATTAGGTGTAAACCCAATAGGCTATAAGCAAACAGATAAAAGAGGAAATACCTACTTCAGGGATAAGCGTGATACTTTGGGCAACTTGTATCAGGATATTCAGATACATGGCCATAATGTGACAGCATTCTATGCTAAATATAGAGTCACAGGAATGAATGTCATAAGGTATAAAGTCTATGGTCGTGCAATTATGGGATTACCTGGTGATCCACAGACAGCAACTTTTACACAATATGTTCATTTCTTGGATCCTAATTTAATTGCGCCAAATGAAGTTGATTTATATAAAAGACCAGTTGTTAACCATTTAGGTGTTAATGATACGCGTTTTACGTTTGGTGTACAACCGCTAAACCATGGTGAAGTATATCTAGGTGAAGTGTCTCAAAATCAGTATGGTAATCTTCCACTCCTTGTGATGTCTAACGGAACTGGGCCGATTATATTGGAATATTTACGATTTGTTCCCATTATTCAATAATCAATACGCATGATAAAGTTTAATAATATTTTCAATTTTAAGATTACTACTCTTTGCCTCTTCACGAGCTTGCAAGTGGGCGTTGCGTACAGTCAGGAAGCGAAAGCTATAGTCGTGACGACGCAGCAAAAATCGAATCTTGTGAAAGGTACAGTAATAGATAGCCGTACAAATAAACCTGTAGCAGGAGCGCGTATTACATATGGGCGTGCTGTAGCCAAATTAACGGATAATAATGGCGCATTTGAGGTAGAAGTAAATAATTCATGGGCAGTTATCCATGTTTCTATGGATGGATATATCCTAAAAACTGTCCCAGCACTGTTTGATAAACCTATGCAAATAAAATTGTATCCTATTGGCTTTAGCTCTAATTATGAGACTACGCAAACTGTTTTTGGAAACAATGATGTGCTACATACAGCTGGGGCAACTCAAAAAGCTTATATCAATGCGTGGGAACAAAATTCAGAATCTATAGCAAGTTATCTGCAAGGGAAAATGTCTGGTGTTCAGGTGGTTCGTAAATCTGGAACACCTTCTATGGGAGCAAATTTGTTTGTCCGTAATATTGGCTCTTTATATACACAAAATCAACCTCTGTACATCATTGATGGAGTGGTATATAATGCGGAAATGTTAACGTCTTCGATTACTTCAGGACATGAGAATAATCCTTTGCAACATGTGGATTTGCGCGATATTCAGGATGTAACGGTACTAAAGGATGCGGTATCTACAGCGATTTATGGAGCTAGAGCAGCAAATGGGGTGGTGGTGATTAATACGACACATGCAAAAGAGTTGGCCACAAAAATTGATTTTCAGGCTACTACAAGCTATAATTTCAGACCGAAAGCTATTCCTATGATGCAGTCTTACAATTATAGAAGTTACCTCAATGATGTATTGGCGACTTCTCCTTATACTGGAGAGCAAATAGCAGCTATGCCATTCAATATTGATAATACGAATTACAATTTGTATCCTATATATCACAACGAAACCAATTGGCAAAATGAAGTCTTGAAAAATTCATTGGATCAAAACTACTTTTTGCGTGTGACAGGTGGTGATAATATTGCAAATTATGCTTTATCAGTAGGTTATAATAATGAAAAAGGAATTATAGATAATACGCAGCAAGACCGTTATTCGGCACGCTTCAATAGTAATATGCGCTTAGCACAAAAGCTTTCTGCGCAAACAAATATTTCTGTGGGGTATGGTCAGCAAGGCCTAAAGGATCAGGGTTTGTCGCCTAAAACTAATCCGCTTTTCCTTTCCATGATTAAAGCTCCATTTTTGAATACTAATGATGTGGCGGAGGATGGTACATTGTCTCCAAACTATGCTGAAGCTGATTATTTTGGCTATTCCAATCCTATGCAATTAGTTTTCAATGGTATTAATAATAAGAAAGCCTATCGTTTTCATGGGTCTATTAAATTTGATTACAAATTTGATAATGCATTCACCTTTACCAATTTGACAGCAGTAACATACGATAAGGCACAAGAAGATTTCTTTATTCCGAAGAAAGGTGTAGCAAAGGATACGGTTAATAATATGGAGGTATATAGCAGACTTGGTACACAAGTCGCTCGCTACTACGGTATCTCTAACGATGCACGCCTTACTTATGAAAAAGAATTGGACAATGAATTAAAAATCCAAGCTATGGGAGGTTTCCGTTATCATCAACACGACGCCGAACAAGATTATGCTTTAGGTTTTAATTCAGCGACAGATCAGTTGGTAAGTATTGGTAACTCAACCGCAGCTTCGCGTACCTATGGAGGATATATTGGCAAATGGGCAAATCAAACTTATTATGCACTTTCCAATTTCACTTTCAAAAACAGGTATATTCTGAATGCTGCAGTTTCTTTGGATGGCTCTTCCCGTTTTGGAAGCAAAGTTAACCAAGGAGTAGCTTTAAATGGTCATAAATACGGTGTATTCCCAGCTATAGGTGCTGCCTGGATTCTATCCAATGAAGAATTCTTAAAAGGTAGTGAATCATTGAATTTAGCTAAACTTAGAGCCAGTTACGGTATTTTAGGAAATGATGATATTGGTAATTTCAATGCTCGCGAAGGCTATGTATCCCAAAATTTCTTAGGTGTTCAGGGCTTGGTAAGAGATGGTATAGGTAATCCATTTTTACAATGGGAAAATGTAGAAAAAATTAACGCAGGTCTCGATTTATCTTTTGCACAAGAACGCTTCAACTTATCGGTTGATGTGTACAGAAACCGAACGAAAGATATGCTTTCTTACAATAGAGGGAATACCGTTTCGGGTGTGACATATTATCTTTTCAATAATGGAAGTATGGAAACCAAAGGTGTGGACATCGGCGTATTCGGAAGAATCGTGGACTCTAAAGTGAAATGGGATGCGAATTTGACAATAAGCCATGCTAAACCAGAAGTAACAAGCCTTCCAGAAACAGCATATACATCATATGCGGGCGGTACGATGATTACACGTGTGGGCGAGGCTCCTAATGTATTTTATGGACATACCTTTGAAGGTGTTTATAGTACTTCGGCTGAAGCAGCAGCAGCAGGCTTGGGTGTCTTAAATACTGCAGGAGAAAAAATCCCTTTTAAAGCGGGTGATGCTAAATTCACGGATCGCAATGGTGATAAAATTATTGATGATCAAGATAGAACGGTGATTGGAAACCCTAACCCAACATTATATGGAGGATTGAATAATACGGTATCCTATAAAAATTGGAAGTTCGGTGCTTTGATCACTTATTCATTAGGTAATGATGTATACAATTACACAAGAGCACAATTAGAATCGGGTAGTTCATTCTACAATCAAACTGAATTATTAAATAACAGATGGAAAGCAGAAGGTCAAATCACCAATGTCCCAAGAGCTTCATACAATGATCCAATGGGAAATGCGAGATTTTCTGATCGTTGGATCGAAGATGGTTCTTACGTACGCTTGAGACAAGTTTCTGTGGAATACATTATTCCTGTGGATAAAGCTATATTAAAATATGTACGCTTATATGGTACAGCTAATAATCTGTTCACATTTACCAAGTATCTAGGATACGATCCTGAATTTGCACAATCTGCGGATATTTTTCATCAAGGTGTAGACGTTACTTTGGAGCCTCAATTCCGTTCATTTCAATTTGGGGTACGCTTAGGGTTATAATATTATGGATATGATAAGATTTTCGAAAAGTTTTTTAATAGGTACGATTTGTACAAGCATACTCGCCATTTCGTGTAGCAAAACCTTGGATATTCAACCCGAGGATAAATTAGATCGCACGTTGATGTACAATACATTAGCGGATGCTGATGCTGCAGTATTGGGGATTTACGGACAGTTTGCTGC
Source organism: Sphingobacterium sp. SGL-16 (assembly GCF_011043515.1). NCBI lineage: Bacteria > Pseudomonadati > Bacteroidota > Sphingobacteriia > Sphingobacteriales > Sphingobacteriaceae > Sphingobacterium > Sphingobacterium sp. SGL-16. The sequence continues at coordinate 55,093 of NZ_JAAKGQ010000020.1, forward strand.
CTTAGGAGATAAATACATATTGTGGAATGAGTTGAGAGCAGACTTGGTCGATGTGACACGTAATGCTAACCCTTATCTGCAACAACTTTCTAATCATGAAGTAACGCAGGACAACCCTTATGTCGATCCTACATCATTTTATAAAGTCATCTTTAGCTGTAATGATGCGTTGTATAATTTCAAGATAATGGAGAGAGAGGGCAAGTTAAGCAATGAGGAATATAACCAAAGGTATTCGGACATAATGGTATTGCGTACATGGCTTTATTTGCAGTTGGGAATTCATTTTGGCGAAATACCCTATTTGGCTACCAATATTGAAGATGTGTCTCAAATTAAAGAATTGAATATGATGCCAAAAACAAAATTCGAGGCTTTAATTGACATTTTGATCAATGACGTGAAGGATCTGCCGTACACGGAATACTTTGCTTATCCTAACGGAACTTCCTTGATTTTTACAACAGATGGATATAATACAAATAAGATTTTTGCGAATAAACCACATGTCATTGGAGAGTTATATTTGTGGAAAGGAAATTACTTGGAAGCGGCTCGCTGGTATAAGAAAGCACTCACAGCGGAGGATAAGAATACCAATGTCAGTATTCAGTTTAATCACAATCGTGTTGGATGGTTTGATAATGCTGATGCTAATATCCAAGTTTCATTTGCTCGTGGACAAGAAGGGGCCTCTTTAGTAAATTCATTGACAGAAGGCTGGAGAAGTTTGTTCGCACTTCCAAACACCAATAGACATTGGAATTCCGAATGGAATTGGTCTATACCATATCATAATTCTTTTGCGCCAGGGAATCCATTTATTGAATTAGCGTCCAAAGAAGGAAATTATCAAATAAAGCCTTCTCAAAAATCAATGGATTTATGGAATAGCAAAACTAATATAAATGGTATTCCATGGGATGCTCGAGGTAAATTATCTTATACTGTGGATGCTGCCGGAGATCCTGTAATTACTAAATATACCGATAACTCGACATCAACATTGACGCTTTTAAATAAAGGAGGACAGTGGAATATCGCTAGAGCTGCAGGAGCACACCTTCGTTTTGCCGAAGCTGCTAATCGGGACGGACATGGACGTGTTGCTTATGCCTTACTTAATAATGGTATTAAATCCACCTTTTATTACGGAGGATTTACATCAAATAATACGACGCTTGCTCCAGGTAGTTTTTTCGAATTAGAATCACAGATTTCTCATCAAGGCTTTGGCAATGATCGCGTTACTTACTCCGAATCGTCACCTTACCACTTTGACGCTCGTGATAATCAGTATATTGTGCGCGGTGTGTGGTATAGAAATGTAGGAGTGCGTGGAAGAGCTATGCTGCCCGCATTACAATTTCCTGGCATCAAGTACGGACCAGGGACTGCAAATAATTATGGTAGCGTGATGATTGAATATAATGTGCCTATAGCAGATTTGGAAGATAAAATCATTGAAGAAGCAGCTTTAGAATTAGCTTTTGAAGGGGGAAGATGGTCAGATTTAATGCGTATAGCCCGCAGAAGAAATGATCCTTCGTTTTTGGCAGAGAAAGTATACGAAAAACTTTCCAAAGCCAATAATCCTAAAGCGGCGGAAGTGCGTTCGAAATTAATGAACATGAGTAATTGGTATTTACCATTCAAAATACAATAGTTTTATAAATAGTAGTTAGTGTTAAAATCTGGACCTTATAGTCCAGATTTTTTTCTTGATAAAGAATTCTTTAATATTTATGCCGATGAAGAAATTAAAGTTACAGTTTTGTGTCCTTATACTTATTATATGTTGTAACCCCTTGCATGCAAAGGTTATTTTAAATAGAGGAAAGAATCTTAGTGTATCTATTAATGGTTATTCAGAAGAAGTCGTCTTTACAGCTTTTTCTATTTTTAAGCGAGATTTTGAAAATGTATTTCAAGCAAAAATTGTGGACTATAGGGAAGATAGTGAAGTTATAATAGTCACGTTAGGAAAATCTTCTTCTATAGAAAATTTATTAAATCCTTTAGATATTCAAACGTTAAAACAACATAAGGAAGCTTTTTTGATTCAGGTTGTCGGCAATAAACTCCTAGTGCTAGGAAGTGACAAACGTGGTACAGCTTATGGAATTTTGGAATTGTCACGAATTATTGGAGTATCTCCTTGGGAATGGTGGGCTGATTCTACTCCTAATAAATTGAATCAATATATTTTTCATGATTCCTATAAAAGGATAGATTATCCGTCAGTAGCGCATCGGGGAATCTTTTTAAATGATGAAGATTTTGCTTTACTGCCCTGGAGTTCTCTTACTCATGAGCCAGAAAGTAAGCCCGGTGAAATAGGACCTAGAACACATGAACGAATCTTTGAATTGCTGCTTAGATTACGAGCTAATACATTCTGGCCTGCTATGCATGAGTGTACAGTAGCCTTTTATCTCACGCCAGAAAACAAGAAAATCGCTGATAAATATGGGATCTACATAGGGACTTCTCATTGTGAGCCCATGATGCGTAATACAAATGCGGAGTGGAAATTAGCAGGGGTAGGGCCATACGATTATGTAAATAATAGAGAACAAGTAGTTACGTTTTGGGAACAGCGCGTACAAGAATTAGCAGGTTCAGATAATATTTATACACTAGGCATTCGTGGTGTACACGATAGTAAAATGCTGGGAGCAAATACACTTGAAGAACAGCGCGTAGCTCTCAATGACATTATCAAAGATCAGCGAAAGTTGATAGCTAAACATGTAAATCCAAAAGTAGATGAAGTATCACAGGTATTTATTCCATATAAAGAAGTATTAGATGTATATAAACTAGGTTTAGAAATTCCCGATGATGTAACATTGGTATGGTGTGATGATAATTACGGTTATATACGCCATTTTCCAACTGGATCAGAACAACAGAGACGAGGTGGAAATGGTATTTACTATCATGTATCTTATTGGGGACGACCTCACGATTATTTATGGTTATCCACTACTCATCCTGCTTTGATTTATTCGCAAATGAAGACAGCCTATGAACGTGGAGTTAAAGATATTTGGATTCTAAATGTTGGAGATATTAAACCCGCTGAATTTGCTATTGAAATGTTCTTAGATATGGCATGGAACATGAACCTCATAAAAGACAGCAGAGAAGGAATAAATCAATATATTCAAACATGGTACTCTAGAGAGTTTGGTCCAAAAATAAGTTCGGAATTAATGCAAATAGTAAATGAATATTATCGTTTAGCATATATTCGAAAACCTGAATTTATGGGAAATACTCGTACAGAAGAAAAAGACCCTTATACAAAGAAAGTAAAGGACTTGCCATGGACAGAAGCTGAAATACGTACAAGGATTAAGCAATACGAATTGCTTGAAAAACGCGTGCGGAAATTAACTCAGCAGATTCCAGCCAATAAACAAAGCACTTGGTTTCAATTGGTGGAATATCCTGTGACGGCTTCGGTAGCTATGAATCACAAGCATTTGTATGCACAATTGGCAAGATATTCAAAAGCATCATGGGATCAAAGTGATGCAGCTTTCGATAAAATCGTGAATTTAACTATGCATTATGATACGATTTCAAATGGTAAATGGAAAAGAATGATGAACTATAAGCCACGTAATTTGGAAGTATTTAATCGAGTTCCACGTGAGACATTTCAGACAACAACGGCAATTGATAAGCAATATATTACAATCCTTAATGGGTTAAGCTATAAAAGATTTAGTGGTGAGAAACCGAAATCATATGGCTTGGGGTATGCAAGTCATGCTATCCATTTATCCAAAGGTTCATCTGTGGATTATACCGTAAAAGTGTCAAAAAAAGACTCTATATATATGGATTTTGCTTTAGCTCCCAACCATCCTGTTGATGGCCAAAATATTCGATTTGTGGTGAGTATAAATGATAATCCAGAACAAATTTTTGATATTCAAACCTTCGGAAGATCAGAAGAATGGAAAGAAAATGTACTAACGAATAGGACTGTAAGAAGCTTAAGATTCACAAATCCTTCAAATAAACTTAATATTCACATTCGAGCATTGGACGAAGGTATTGTGTTAGATCAAATTCTTATTTACTAACTCATTTCTATACCAGAAGTCTCACTTTCATGTGGACTTCTGGTATACAGTTAATTGTAAATAAAATTACTTACATGTTTGTTTTGTATTCTCTCCTGCGTACTGTTCTCTAGGTACACGTTTTTTAGTACCACATTTTGTGCTGGTAACTCAGGGTTTCCATTAATTTTAGTTACAAATTTTCCTTTTTTAGCTTGGATGTTTTCAAGAAAGATATTCTCAATTAGGGTTGTTTTTTTAATGCGTGTAGAAACAAGAGTTCGCCATTGATATAATACATCAGTGTCTATACCTAATATACCATCTTGAACATCTTGCGCTATTATATTTTTGAAATAAATATTTTTCACGTAGCCGCCCATACGTTCATTTGTTTTGATAAAAAGTAAGTGCATCAACTTAGCACCAGACCCAGCCACGCAATTGTCCACTAAAATATTTTCTATACCACCAGAAAGCTCACTGCCGATCGCTAACAATTGATGTCCATCCTTCATTGTACAATTTCGGATAACAATATTTTTAGATGGAGTCTGTAATCTCCAACCTTCTGGGTTTCGACCCGATTTGATCGCTATAGCATCGTCACCTTGATCAAATACACAGTTTTCAATCAATACATTCTGACTCATCTCTGGATCAATACCATCATTATTATGACCATGTGCGTATATATCAATATTACGTACAACTATATCTTTGGAGAGGTACAGATGAACAGTCCAAAAAGGGCTATTTCTAATCTTGATATCTTCTATCAATACATTTTCACAACGATTAAATTGAATAAATTGAGGACGTAAATTGGCGGTATCATTGACCATAATTCTTTTTTCAACAGGTATTTCGTCTTGTGCCCAGTTGTATAAATTTTTGATACTTTCCATATGGGGTTTTGGTCTTGGAAACCACTTTTTCCATATATCTAATTGTGCTTTTATGGTTCCCTTTCCTGAGATTGCTACATTTTTTAAACCAAAAGCATAGATCAATGGGGAATAATTATAACATTCTAAACCTTCCCAACTACTAAATACAGCAGGTAAGTAGTCTTGGGGATCTTCAGAAAATAGTAAAGTGGCTCCCTGAGAAAGGTGTAGATTGACATTGCTTTTTAAATGTATTTTTTTAGTTAACCATTCGCCTGGAGGAATAATAACAGTTCCTCCTTTAGCTGTAGCTCGATTTATTGCTTCCTCAATAGCCCTTGAATTTTTTTCTTTGTCATTAGGTTCAGCGCCGAAGTCTAGAATGTTGTATTTAGGAAGATTCCTAAAATTGGGAATAAGAATATCTGGCATTTCAAAGGGAGCATCCACCTCTATTTTATCCATTATAATGACAGATGATTTCTGAAAGGACGATTGTCCATATGTTGAAAAACATAAAATTAGAAATGTTGCAATAAGCCAATTGGATTTCATAAAATATTGTTGCGTTTATAATCACTACGAAAATATTTAAAATTTTATTGGCGAGCTAGTAATCAAAGGAAAACCTTCATAAGGATAGTGCAGGATAGTAAGTAGGTTTATATTTTCTATTTTAGAGAAATAATCAGTTGTAAATTTCTAGATACCTATGCCACGATTTTTAAATAATTTCCTTGTCCTGTTTTTAATCATCTCTAATTCGATGTGCAGTTTGGCACAGAGAAAGGAAATTCAATTTTTGTCCGGTACAGATAATACCAATACGGTTGATTGGGATTTCTGGATTTCAGGTGGTCGCAAAGCGGGAAAATGGTCCAAAATTGCTGTGCCTAGTCATTGGGAACAACAAGGATTCGGTAGTTATAATTATGGACGTGATTACGTGACGTATGGCAAAAATTTTCAATTCAACGAAGAATACGCAGTTTACCGACATCAATTCACCGTTCCAGCGAATTGGAAAGGAAAAAAAATCAGTATAGTTTTCGAAGGTTCGATGACCGACACCGAGGTTAAAATTAATGGTCAAGTAGCAGGTGCAATTCATCAAGGATCATTTTATAGATTCTCTTACGATATCACCGATAAGATCAAGTTGGGGGGGAAAAATAATTTGGAAGTTGTGGTCTGGAAAATGTCTAAAGAGAAAACAGTAAATAATGCCGAGCGATTGGCAGATTATTGGATTTTAGGAGGGATTTATCGTCCTGTGTATTTGCAAGCTGTACCTACGCAACATATTGCTTGGACAGCAATTGATGCAAAAGCGGATGGTACTTTCAAGACTAATGTACATTTAGAAGGCATTCAATCAAACACAAAAGTTAAAGTAGATATCAAAGATAAAGCAGGAAAAATTATTGCGAGTAAAACTTCCAATATTAATCCGAAGGATACGCTTGCTGTACTAGATTTATCGGTTTCAAGCCCCAAATTATGGACAGCAGAAACACCGAATCTGTATTGTGCTGAATATTCTTTATTACAAAACAATAAGACCATTTATTCAAGTAAAGAAAACTTTGGATTTCGTACTATTGAAGTTCGTCAAGGAGACGGAATTTTTGTGAATGGAACTAAAATTAAATTTAAAGGCGTAAATCGCCATGTGTGGTGGCCAGAGACAGGACGTTCGGTAAACCGAAATATCGATTTGATGGACGTCAAACTGATTAAACAAATGAACATGAATGCTATTCGCTGTTCACACTATCCACCAGATAAGTCATTTTTAGAAATATGTGATTCGTTAGGTTTATATGTGATGGATGAATTAGCGGGCTGGCAAAAGGCATATGGAACTGAAGTTGGTCGTAAATTGGTCAAAGAAATGGTTATTCGTGACGTGAATCATCCAAGTATTATTTTATGGGTGAACGGTAATGAGGGGGGACATAATAAAGACCTTGTCAATGAATACGGTAAATATGATTTGTCAAATAGAACGGTTATCCACGCGCATCATCGCCCGGGCAATGAGTTAAATGGTATTGACTGTAATCATTATGAGGATTATTATTCGACAAAGAAAATATTAGAAGGACCAAATATTTACATGCCGACGGAATTCTTGCATGCGCAGGATGATGGCGGTGCAGCGGCTGGATTAGCCGATATTTGGGAATTGCATTGGAAATCTAAATTGGGTGCTGGTGGTTTTATTTGGAACCTTGCAGACGAAGGTATAGTTCGTACAGATTTTAATAATCAAATCGATGTGAATGGGGTAAATGCACCGGACGGAATATTAGGTCCTCATCGTCAAAAGGAAGGAAGTTTCTTTGCGATCCGCGAGATTTATTCCCCAGTTCATATTAAAATGAAAAATTTGCCAGCTGCGTTTGATGGTAAAATTGCGGTAGAAAATAGATACCACTTTACAAACCTGAAAGATTGCAAATTCGAATATAGACTGGTGAATTATCACAAACCGTATGATAATGAATCGGGAATTGCCAAAGAAGATGTCCATTCGGTAACTAGTCCTTCGATAAATCCTACTGATAGTGGATTTGTTCAACTTCATTTACCAGCTAATTGGAAGGACTACGATGCATTATTATTTACAGCTATCGATAACCATGGAGAAGAAATTTATACTTGGTCTTGGAAAGTAAAAAATAGTGCCCAAGTGACAGCTTCCATATTACCTTTAGAAACCAAAACAGCAGTAGAGCTGACCGAAGATTCAGTGAATTTCAGCCTTAAAGCAAATGGTATCACTGCTTTCATTTCGAAGAAAACAGGTTTACTGGTCGATTTGGCCAATGATTTTAGTATGAAAATGGCTTTCAAAAATGGACCTATTTTAGTTTCTGGCAAGTCTAATTTTGTTTCCATTGAGACAAAAGAGGAGGGGGAGAATAAAATAATAGAAGCTACTTATTCAGGTGATTTAAAATTCATTCGTTGGACGATGCGTCCTGATGGTTGGTTAAAATTGGATTACAGTTACGAACTGAATGGCAATGTTCCTTTCGCAGGTGTGAGCTTTGACTTCCCAGAAAGTTATATGCTTTCCGCAAAATGGTTAGGTAATGGTCCTTATCGTGTATGGAAAAATCGTATGCAAGGTGTAACCCGCAATGCTTGGGAGAAAATGTATAACGATGCAAAACCGGGTATTGGTCCGTGGAATTTCCCAGAATTTAAAGGATACTTTTCGGATATAAATTGGATGATGTTTAACAGTGTGCAAGGTAGATTTTTAGTTGCCACAGATCAAGATGATTTGTTTGTGCGCTTATTTGAATTCTATGGTATGTCAGGTCCACAAGGTTATCCACAGTTGCCATCTGGAAATATTTCCTTCTTGGATGCGATACCTGCGATTGGTTCCAAATTAGCTTTAGGAATCAACAATAATGCAGGGGTAAATGGTCCAGCAGGTGAGTTAAATAAAATGCAGGGTACTATTTCTAGAACATTGTATTTCTATTTTGGAACACCTAAAGGTTCGAAAGACAATACGCAATTCGAAATGCCAAAGGTCAATGTCCTAACAGATTAGCAGGTTTATAGTTTATTAATAATTGTATGGTTAGAAAGCAAACTCGTAGTGGTTTGCTTTTTTTTTATGTGCGCCCGGCATGGGCGTGAACTCTAGGGTGTAAGTCCCGAACGTGCCTTGATAGTGGGAAACGTTAACTTAAGGCAAGGGTGTCCTTCGCGAGTGGGAATCTGAAGGAAG